>NZ_NEHZ01000025.1:0-72633 GCF_002112565.1 Pseudomonas sp. R25(2017) | reverse complement strand
GTTGGATCTGCGCGACGGCCTGAAGAGCTCGCCGGCGCTGGAGCAGGCCCGCGCGGCCCTGCGCGCCGAGGTGCCGTTCTACGAGAAGGACCGTTTCTTTGCGCCGGACATCGACGCGGCGACCGGGCTGCTGGCGTCGCGGTGCCTGAGCGCGTTGGTGCCTGCCAAACTGCTGCCGAGCCTGTAAGGGCCTCATCGCTGGCAAGCCAGCTCCCACGGGTTCTGCGCAGTCCCCTGTGGGAGCTGGCTTGCCAGCGATGACGGCAGTCCAGGCGCCGTAAAGACAGCTGCTCCCGCATTGAAGCCTGTACACCTTGCGGAAGCGGCATTGCGATTGGATTTTGAAAGCGGTGGAGCCCTGAGGGATCAACTTTCCCTGTGGGCGCCATTGACCGGAAGACGGCTGCCCAGGCGGTAGCGCGACGACGGGTGAACCAGGCGCACATAGGTGACGATCTTGCCCTGGTTCCAGGTCCGGCGCATGAGCACCAGGCAAGGCTCGTTGTCATCGATCTGCATGTATTTGCTCTCGTCGCCGCTGGGGTGGCTGGCCTCGACGATGTGCTCCATCTCATCCGGCCGGATGACCTGCAACAGGTACCGGGCCGGTTGCAGGCTTTCGCCGAACGCCTGCTGCAGAAACTCCGGCACCATCTCGGGATTGACGTAGCGGTCCTCCAATTGCACCGGCACGCCTTCTTCGCTGTGCACACAGATCAAATGAAACACCGACGCCCCTGTAGGCAACGCCAACGCAGCGGCCACCTGCATCGAGGCGGCCTCGCGTGCCAGGTGCAGCACCTTGCACGTGTAGCTGTGCCCCCGGGCGATGATTTCGTCGGCGATGTTGGTGATGCGCAGCAGGTTCGACTGCGGCTTGCTCTCGGCCACGAACGTGCCGACCCCCGAGATCCGCACCAGGTGGCCTTCGTCGGCGAGTTCGCGCAGGGCACGGTTGACCGTCATGCGCGACATGCCCAGCTCCTGCACCAACTGATGCTCGGAAGGGATCAGGTCGCCGGGTTTCCAGACCCCGGCGCGAAGCTTGCCTTGCACGAAATCCTTCGCGCGTTGATAGCGCGCTTGCGGCGCATTCTTAGTCATCAGTCAATCAATCCGAATCTCTTCCACGGTAAAGGCGCTTGCCGAGTCTTGGCGACAAAGCCGCTATCCTCACAGCTTAGGAGGGACAGCCGCAAGTGCCGGGCGCATTCAAATGGCGTGCCGGAGCAGGGCATGGCCGCTGCGCCTCGTCCTGCGCCTGTTCTCCTTTGTCGCGGAACGCTCAGGTGCCGCACTTGCGATGTTCTCGTTGTCTTTCACCGTACGGTGTCTGCGATATGTTTCTTACATGGCTATAGTTGTATGTACATATAATGCAGTGCAACTTCTGCAGAAGGCGAGCTTGGGCAATATTTCACAATTGCTACATGAAAGTGAATTAAATATTAAAGTTTTGCTCCGATAAAAAAATATTGACATGTTTATTTCATGACAAGATACTTCGATTCGGAAGTAATAAAGCACTTCACCGTCGATGGAATAAGATTCCTGAGAAGCATAACGTCCAATCAGACTCGCCTGCTTCGAAACGGCTCCCGATCTCTGCAATACCAGTATCTTGTTTCGTGTTGCCCGACGGTTACGGCACTGTAGCCTTACGGGCAGCCAATGGTCGTCGCTCACTTATTCAATTCTTATATATGTTTGGCCTGCGCATTCTGTTGGGGTGAACTCGTGTTTGCGCTGATTAAAAATTTGCCTATTGGTTCTAATGGGCAAGGCGGGCGCGGTTGGTTCGAGACGTCAACTTCAATAGCATTATCATGAAGATCTGGAATAGGGCATATGGATATTGCTGGCAATGTTGTATACGTAAAGATGAACGCTGATATTCTTCATTCGGGTCACATTGACGTGATCGGTGAAGCGGAAAAGTATGGTTCTGTGGTCGTTGGTGTGTTGACGGACAAGGCGATGGCGTTGTCCGGACGCGAGCCGATATTGAATTTCGAACAGCGTGCAAGTGTTTTCAGTCGTGTCAAAGGTGTCTCCAAGGTGGTGCCTCAAGACAGTGCGGACGCCATCACCAACATTCTGGATTTACAACCGACCTACGTTCTCCACTGGGACGATGAAGGCAAGGGCATCGGTCGGCCCGAGCGGGAACGCGTCGAACAGGCGCTTTCCGGCTGGGGCGGGAAACTGATTGTCAGCGATCAATCTCACACAGGCTCGAATGCGTCAGTGTTTGAGCGCTTGAACAAGGCCTACGCCAGACCGCATTCCAGGCAGCAGCAACTGAGCCGCCTTCTTGAGGCCAAGTCCTTTGTCCGGGTGCTCGAAGCCCATACACCGCTGTGCGGGCTGATTATCGAAAACCTGCAGGTCGAATCAGGCGGAGAATCCCGAACGTTTGATGCGATGTGGTCCAGCAGCCTGACCGACTCGACATCCAAGGGGAAACCCGACATCGAGGCGGTGGACCTGACGTCGCGTCTGCAGAACATCAACGACATCTTTGAGGTCACCACCAAACCGCTCATCTATGACGCCGACACCGGCGGCAAACCCGAGCACTTTGCGCTGGCGGTGAAGAGCCTGGAGAGGGTCGGTGTCTCTGCGGTCATCATTGAAGACAAGACCGGGTTGAAGAAGAACTCACTGTTCGGCAACACCGTCACGCAGGATCAGGAAAGTATCGAAGCGTTTTGCCATAAGATCCAAGTCGGCAAGGCGGCCTGCCAAACCAATGACTTCATGATCATTGCGAGAATCGAAAGCCTGATACTCGAGAAAGGCATGCATGACGCGCTAGCGCGCGCCAAGGCGTACATCGCGGCCGGGGCCGACGGCATCATGATCCACAGCCGTGAAAAATCCCCTGCCGAGATCCTGGAGTTCTGCCGGCACTACGCGATGTTCGATGAGCGCGTACCCCTTGTCGCCGTTCCCTCCAGTTACAACAGCATCACTGACATTGAGTTGTCCCGCGCAGGTGTGAACATCGTCATCTACGCCAACCACATGTTGCGGGCTTCCTATCCGGCGATGAGCCGCATCGCGCAGTCGATCCTGACGCATGGCCGCTCCATGGAGTGCGAGTCGGAATGCATGCCGATCAACGAGATTTTGGATCTGATACCAGGGACGCGGTGATTCGATGATTTCTCCAGAGTTTTTTTACCAGTCACTGAAAAGCAAGGGTGTCGAGTACTTTGCGGGCACGCCGGACTCGTTGTTGAAGTCGTTCTGCTTCTACGTTTCCGAGCACACACCCGCCAGCCATCATGTCATCGCGGCCAACGAGGGCGGCGCCATCGGTTTGGCGATGGGGTATCACCTGGCGACAGGCGGCATCCCGGCGGTGTACATGCAGAACTCGGGCTTGGGCAATGCGATCAATCCGTTGCTGTCGCTGGGCGATCCCGATGTCTACTCTATCCCGATGATTCTGATCATTGGCTGGAGAGGCGAACCTGGGGTGAAGGATGAGCCGCAGCACCTGAAGCAAGGGCGCGTGACATTGGCGCTGCTGGAGGCCATGGAAATACCTTATGACGTGATTGACGGTGACGAATCCCTCGCCCGGGCAGCCATATCAAGAGCGGTCGAGACCGCCGCCTCTCAGTCCCGCGCCTATGCACTGGTGGTCAAGGGCGGGGCCGTCGGCAGCTTCGAACCCCGCGTCGAGGGCAATAAGGTGTTTTCCTACTCTCGCGAAGACGTCATCGATGCGCTGGTCCAGCGGCTCGATGAACGCCACATTGTGGTTGCCACCACCGGCATGATTTCCAGGGAGTTGTTCGAGTGCCGCAAAAGGCACGGACAAGGGCATGACGCGGACTTCCTGACCATCGGCGGCATGGGGCACGCCTCGCAGATCGCCCTCGAGATTGCCACGCACAAGCCGGATCGCCAGGTGATCTGCCTGGACGGGGACGGCGCGCTGCTGATGCACATGGGGAGCGCGGCCATTGCAGGGACGAGGGCCAAAGGCAACTTCAAGCACCTTGTCATCAATAACGGCGCCCACGACTCCGTGGGCGGTCAGCCGACCGTCGCGCAATCGATCGACCTGCAGTCAGTGTTCGTCGGCTGTGGCTACAGCTACGTGTCGCTCTGCGTCGCGCGCGGCGATCTGTTTGAGGAGATCGAGTGGTTGCTTGATGCGCAGGGCCCGGCCTTGCTGGAGATCATGGTCGACAAGGGCGCCCGAGGCGATCTGGGTCGGCCCTCGATGGACTTGAAGGAAAGGCTGGCGGGGTTCATGGCATTCGTTTCCGATTGAATCCCACCCTTGTCGTGCCGTCCGTGGCCGGCAACGGCGATCGGCAGGGTGCCGGCTCATGCGGCGGCAGGCCAGGGATAAGCGACAAGCACAAGGAGAAAAAGCGTTTGAACTCAATGGCATTTGCAATAACTCTTTTGTCGGTATGCATGCACGCGGGCTGGAATCTGCTCGGCAAGAAACAGGCGCCGTCCTTGAGCTTTTTCATACTGGCGATCGGCACGAGCGCCATTCTGTTCAGCCCGCTGCTGAGCCTGGGGGCGGGCCTGGATAAGCTGCCGGCGATGTTCTGGTGGCTGCTGCTGGCGACCGGGCTTTGCCAGATGCTGTACATGGGCGGGTTGGCCTGGGCCTATTCCCGTGGGGATGTCAGCGTCATTTACCCGCTGGCCCGAGCGCTGCCGGTGGTGATGGTTCCCATGGTGACGGTGGGCCTGCTGGGCAGCCAGGCGCTGGTCGCCAGAGACTGGTACGGCATTGTCTTGATTGTGTTGGGCGCGCTCTGTCTGCCGTTGAGCAGCTTCCGTTCCTTTCGACTGAAAACATACTTCAACCCGGCATTGGGCTATGCGCTGTTGGCCGCCGCAGGAACCGTAGGCTATTCGGTGATCGACAAAGTGGCGCTGGATATGATGGTCAATGCCGGCTATTCACGATTGACGGCCGGCGCCAACTACATGGTGCTGCAAGCGTTGACCACGGTGTTGTGGGGACTGCCGTTGATTGCGGTGATGAGTTCAGAGCGAACGGTGTTCGCTCCCGTCTGGCGCGAGCATCGTCGCTCGATACTCGTCACCGGTTTGATGATTACCGCTACTTACGGACTTGTCCTCATCGCCATGGCGTTCAGTACGGATGTCAGTTACATCGTCGCGCTGAGGCAACTGTCGATTCCCGTAGGGGTATTGATTGGCGTGGTGTGGCTCAAGGAAACAGCGCCGCCCCTGAAGATCATCAGTGTCGCTGTGATGTTGCTGGGCCTGCTCGTCATTTCGTTACGGTGAGTCAGCCATCGTTGCGATGAAGCGAACGAGCCGCTGTTAAAAGAAAGACGGACTCGCCTGCGAAGGGCATGTCCAAATGATCGCTGTTGTTTTGATGATTTGTGGTGTCGCTTGTTTTGCGCTCAGGTTTTGCGCAAACAAGCGATATCCACGAAGGGCTTTGCATTGCCCGCAGTTCAATAAAACATAGTTAACCTAAGAGGGATTTAAGCGTGACTATCGATCGTGATGAAAGCAGTAAATACAGTGCCGAATATGATGTATCGGTACGCCGCCTGAGTGACTTGCTGGCCCTGACTTCCGCAAAGAAGGAGGCCATGGGCGCTGCCATGGTCGAGTTCTATCCAGGTGAAACCATCCGCGAGCACATCAATAAAGAAAACGTAGAAGAGATTTTTCTGCTGCTCGATGGCACGGCTGATTTCACGCTGGATGGCGTCGTTCATTCCGTGAAGGCGGGCGATGTCGCTTTCGCGAAAATCGGACAAAGCCACTCGTTCAAAAACACGTCGACCGATAAGGCCCGCCTGTTCAGCCTGTGGTGGAAAGCGGTGAGCACCGAGCAGGTGCCGGCATGAGCACAGTGAGCCGTTCGCCTTCATCGCCCATGATCATCCTGACGCCACCTCCGACGCCCAACGGTCGTCTGCACATCGGCCATATCTCAGGCCCTTACCTTCGTGCGGACCTGCATTCACGGCTGATGCGGTTTGTGAGCGGACGGCCCGTCCAACACCTGTCCCACATCGATACCTATCAGAGCTACGTCCCGAAAAAGGCGGCTCAACTGGGCCGTGACGTCAATGAGTTCTTCGAGGATGTCCAGGCGGGCATCAAGCATGACTTCAAATCGTTCGGCATCGACCACGACCTGTTCATCGACAACACCTCGACGCAATACCTGGCGTTTCTCGATTCGGCGGTGGAGCACCTGATCCCCCGGCTGAATCTGGAAACCGCCAAGGCAAAGCATTGCTCAAAGTGTGACAGTTCGCTGTATGAGGCCAACGTGAAAGGCTTTTGCAGCCATTGTCTTCACGACGCCTTTCTCAACGTCTGCGAAAATTGCTGCATCCCTATGGCGTTTGAAAAAGCGATCGCACCGGTGTGCGATACCTGCGGTCATGCGGATCATGTCCTGAGCGAAAAAGAGGTGCAGTTCCTTGCGATCACGGCCAAGGAAGTTGAACGGATCGCAGAAGTGGTCGACACGCTGCATTCGGGCAACCGTCGCATCGACTCGATGTTCCAGCACCTGAAGGCCCACCGGATCGGGTTCAGCTACGATGCCGCGTACGGCGTGTTTCCCAAAACGATGCAGGGGGCCTTGAATCCCTGGATTGAGATCTACTTCGGGCATCTGTATTCCGTTCTGAAAGCGTGCAATGTGGACACATCAGTCGGTTTTGCAGAGTCCGTGCGGCGCTTGAACGCTTTGGAGCACCCGCCTGAGGTCGTCGCCTACTTCGGGATCGATAACTCTTATTACTATGCGTTCCTGTTTCCCTACCTTTCCATGGTGCTGGGCATCACCGCCATGGTGCCCACGGCATTGAAGGCCAGTTTTTTCCTGTTCCTGAACAACGCCAAGATCTCATCAAGCCGCAATAACGTCATCTGGGCTGCCGACCTGCTGAAAGAAGGTGAACTCAAACGATTGAGGACCAACCTGGCCGACAGTTGCCCCGAGTTCGCCACCAAGGGGTACGCCGAGAGCCATAGTCGTGCGCCCGTATCAGGCGGCGAGCCAGCAGGGGGCGCAGACACCACGCCCTACGCATCCGTAGGCGCATTCAAGCAGCGGTTGTCGGCAATGACAGACGCACGGGCGTTCAGCGTTGAGGAACTGCTCAATGTCATCAATAAGGCAGGCAGTTACTCGGCTCACCTGAAAACGGTGGCGAGACCTCAGGAAGCGGCGGCCATCGACGGTTTTCTTGAAGCGCTGCTGGACGCCCTGTCGCTTGGCTGAAGGCGATTGAACCTCAGTGCACTCGTTATCCGCGCCGTCCTGGTGTCGCGTTCAGACACGGGGTGCGCGCCGTTTGATCAATCATTCTGAATGTCAGTCCACTGACTCAGGGAGGAGGTTTGCATATGGCTTCTACACAGGGTGCGGCCGATAAACGCCAGGTATTGATGAACCCGGGGCCTGTCACAACTCAAGAGCGTGTTCGATTGTCGTTGGCGGGGCCCGACCAGTGTCATCGTGAGCCGGAGTTTGCAGCACTGATGACGGCCGTCCGGCAAAAGATCACCCAAGTGTCGGGGGGCGATGACCGGTACGCATCGGTCGTGCTGACCGGTTCAGGCACCGCGGCGGTCGAAGCGACGATGGCGTCGGTGATACCGGACGGCGGCACCGTGCTGATCATCGACAACGGACACTACGCCGAGCGTCTGCATGACATCGCCAAAATCCACGCCATCGCCAGCGTTCGGTTGACGCTGGGCTGGAGCGTGCCGGTCGATAAGGAACTGATCGACAGAACCCTCCGTGAAAACCCCGGCGTCACTCATGTGGCCGTGGTCCATCACGAGACCAGCACCGGCATGCTCAATGACATTGTCGGGTTGGCCGCCATTGCCCATCGGCACGGCTGCAAAATGATTGTCGATGCCGTCAGCAGCCTGGGGGCTGAACCGATCGACCAGTCACGTGATGGCATCGACTGGCTGATCGGCTCCGCCGGCAAGTGCATCGAGGGGATGCCGGGCCTGTCATTCGTGTGCGCTCTCAAAGCGGATTTCGCGTCCCTGAAAGCCCACAAGGCACGTACGTTTTACCTTGATCTGCATCGCCATTTCACTGCGCAAGAGACCTCCAACGCACCGGCGTTCACACCCGCCGTTCCCCTGTTCTACGCACTGGACACCGCGCTGGACCTGTTGTTGGCGGAAGGGGTGGCGGAGCGAAACTCGCGCTACCGTCGGTTGGCGACGCGCCTGCGCGACGGTTTGACCCGACTAGGGCTGAGCATTTTGCTGGCTCCCGAACACCGAGCGGTCGGCCTGACCACGGTCGGCTTGCCGGAGGGTGTCCACTATGCGGATCTGCACCCGGTGCTGAAAAGCGCCGGGTACGTCATCTACACCGCCCAGGAACATCTGGCGAACAGGTTCTTCCGGCTGTCCACCATGGGGTGCATGTCCGCGGAGGACATCGACGGCTTCCTGGAGACGATGGCGCAGTTTCTGTCTGTCCGGCCTGTAACGCACGATCGTTGAGACGGGGGTCGCGATGAATAATCTTTCTGTGAACGGCAGGCCATACCGGCTTGCTGTGGTCGGTGGCGGCCCCCGAGCGGTCTATGCGATGGAGCGTCTGTCGGCGACGCTTGAGCGGCTCGGCCCTGATGCGGAGCTGGAAGTGTACCTGTTCGAGCGCAGCGGTGAATTCGGTGCGGGCCAGGCGCACAGTGGCTCCCAACCCAAGACGAGCTATCTCAACAGGATCGCCGGCCAGGTGAGTTTCGCTGCCGATGAAAGTGTCACGGATGCGGGCCCCCTCCGTGCGGCGCACAAGCGTCCGACATTGCACGAGTGGTGTCGGCGCCAGTATGCGTTGACCGGCCATCGCGATTTCGATCTGGGCCCCACCGACTGGCCCAAGCGCTATGTCCATGGGCTGGCCCTTCAGGACATGCTGATGGACTTCATTCGTGACATAGACGCCGATTCCCGAGCCAAGGTGATCCTGCGCCCGACCGAGGTGGTCGATGTCCTCGCCGAAGACGCACGGTTCCATGTCGAAGATTCGGCGGGCGAGGTGTTCCTCGTCGATTATGTGCTGCTGCTGACGGGGCACACCCACCATGATCCGGACCGGTGCGACGACGCCAGAGCGTTGATCGAGTTTGCCCGGCGCCACGAGCAGGCCGCCTACGTCCCTTTTGCCTACCCGCTGGACAGGGCGCTTCCGTCGCCCACCCAGGAAAGGCCCGAAACGGTCGGCTGCTGGGGCATGGGCCTGACCGCGATCGATGTGATCCTGCATCTGACGGAGGGGCGAGGGGGGTGGTTCTCCAGGGCGCAAAACGGCGGCTTGCACTATCAGCCCAGTGGCCGGGAACCGTCCTCCATCCTGGCGTTCAGCCATTCGGGCCTGTTTACCTTTGCGCGCCCGGAAAACCATAAGGAGACCGGCCCGGTGAACCTGGAGCATCAGGGGGTCTTTTTTACCAGGGAGACCGTTGACCGCTTGCGCCGAAAGCTCGCCGGCCGGCGCAGCGAAGCCGAGAAGGCACGGCCGCAGTTTGATTTTGACGCGGACCTGTTGCCCGTGCTGAAGCTGGAGATGGGCTACCTCCACTACCTCACACTGTTCGGGCCTTCGATCGAGGTTCTGGTTTCGGCACGCGTGCTGCCTGACTTTCAGGCGCATGCCGCCAATGAAGCCACCTTGCCCGCTGACTTCGACGGACTCGCCGCGGTTGAAGGCATCGTCGATGAGGTGACGGCGGTGCTGTCCCGGGTGCTGACCGGGCAAGCGACGGTGGCGCAAGCCCAGCGGCAGGCGGCCGGGTGGTCGGTCGAATGCGTTCTGGACCACTGGATCGGTGTCGTTCACGGTGCCGAGGCGCGGGAACAGGCGCGCATGCAGCTGCATGACTCCGCAGGCCTCGCCGGTATCGCCCAAGCCTGGTCGTCGCCTTGGCGGCTGGAGAATGATGTGCGCGGGAACAGGTTCTGCTGGGAACTGACGATCAATCCCGTTTCGCCGAGCGATTGTGCTGACGGGCACGCGTATCGCGCAGCGGTGCTCGACTTCATGGACCGCGATCTGCTGTGGGCGGCTCAAGGAAACCTGCACAACCCCCATAAGGCTGCCGCAGACGGCGTCTGGCGGGACCTGCGCTCGGTGATCTCCCATGCGATTGACGACGCCGGGCTGACAGCCGCCTCTCATCAGCGCTTCCAGCGAGAGTACTTGAGCATCCACAACCGGCTTTCAAACGGCGCTGCGGCGCAGATCATGGAAAAAGTCCGGGCGTTGATAGAGTGCGGTCTGCTGGATGTCGGCATCGGCCCGGGCGCGGTGGTCGAAACCGATCAGGCGCATGGCTGTTTCACGGTCAGAGGGGCGCAGACCGGGAGGCTGGCCAGGGTGGATACGCTGATCAACGCAAGGCTTCATCCCTTTGACCCCCGCAAGGACGCATCAAGGCTGTACCGAAACCTGATTGCCCGAGGGACAGTGCGCATGTGGGCCAACGACTCATTGCCGGGAGAACGCTACGTGCCTGGCGGGATTGATTTGACAGACGACCATCACCCGATCCGCAAGGATGGAACGGTCGAGACGCAGATCACGGTGCTGGGCCCGCCGGCGGAGGGCGGGAAGTCGTTTCTGCTGTCGGCGCTGCGTCCCTCGCAGAACCACTACGTGATGCAGGACATCCTTAAATGGCTGAAGGGGTTCTGGGGGCATGTGCAGGCGCAAACATCCGCAAGCAGCCCCGAGACAAGCTCGGGGCACGAGCCGGTCAGGCGGCCGGAGCGGCCAGAACCGAAACCAGCGCCTCTTTGAAGGCGTGCATTTCAGCAGCGGTTCCAATGGAGACCCTCAACCATCCCGCAGGGCCGGCTTCACGGATGAGTACCCCCCGTTCAAGCAGGCCCTGCCAGACGGCATGGCGGTCATCGAAACGTCCGAACAGGACAAAGTTAGCGTCAGAATCAGCGACCTCCAGGCCGATGGAGCGCAGCCAGGTCACGGTTCTGTCCCTTTCTTGTCTCAGCTCATCCACGTTGGCCATTAAGGCGTCACGATGTGAAAGGGCGGCACGGGCCACCGCCTGGGTGACGGCCGAGAGGTGATAGGGCAGCCGAACGATGCGCAGTGCATCGACAATCGCGGGGGAGGTCGCCAGATAACCGAGACGACCGCCGGCCAACGCGAACGCCTTGCTCATTGTCCGGCTGACAACCAGGTGAGGGTAGCGGGGCAGAAGAGACACCGCGCTGGGGACACCGGCGCGCCGGAACTCGGCATACGCTTCATCCACGATGACGATGCCGGGGGCGGCGGCCAGGACGGATTCGATCTCGGGAAGGGTCAGTGCGGTTCCCGTGGGGTTGTTGGGGGAGGTCAGAAAGATCACTGAGGGGTTATGGACATTGATCAAATCCAGCACGTGTCCGATGTCCAGGCTGAAGTCTTCCTGGCGTCGCCCCTCCACCCATTGAGTCAGTGAGTTGCGCGAGTACTCGGGGTACATGGGGTAGGTCGGGGCGAAAGAGAGCGCAGTGCGCCCGGTGCCGCCAAAGGCTTGCAGGAGTTGCTGCAGGACTTCGTTGGAGCCGTTGGCCGCCCACACGTTCTCGGCCTGCAACGGTGTCCCGGTGTCTTCGCTCAGGTAGGACGCCAGGTCGCCGCGCAACCCCAGGAACTCTCGGTCGGGGTAGCGATTGATGTTCTGGACGGCGAGCGTCACGGCTTTGGTGATTTCAGCGACAACTTTTTCCGAGGGAGGGTAGGGGTTTTCATTGACATTGAGTTGCACCGGAACGTCGAGCTGAGGTGCTCCGTAAGGCGTTTGTCCTCGCAGGTCACTGCGCAGCGGGAGACTGTCCAAGTGGGTACTTTTCCATTGTTCCTTCATGTGTTCCTCGTGCGGTCGTCAGAAAAAAAACGGGGCGGGCAACTGTTGTCGGCAGAACGAAAAAACGTTCGTCTGCCTATGTTGTTCTGGCTGTATCGCAGGATGTTAATTCAATTGCATTGGCGCAGTCGTTGCTTTTGACAATATTTGTCAGGTCGGTGTTCTTGATAAACAAGTCATTGGGGAGTGGTCATGTAATTGTCATAAAACGATGTTAACAATGATTGTTTTTTGTTCTTTTAGTGTGGGGCTCTGACTTCACTATTCATTTCAAGACAGGATGGACGAACATATGTCGGCGGTTATGGATGAGCGTTATTCGCGCAAAGTGGCATTGCGACACGAGCGACTCTACGGGCATGGGTATCAGGGCCCGGGCAGCGAGGCGGTTTTCGACCGACTGGCCGCCAGGCTCGACCTGAGGCAGGGGTTGAGCGTGCTGGACGTCGGGAGCGGGCTGGGCGGAGACTGCCTTCGACTGGCTGAAAAGTTCGGTGTCGCGGTGGTCGGCCTGGATGCGGCACCGGACATGACCGGGATATGCCTTGAGCGTTACCGAAATTCGCCGATCAAGGGCGTAACGTTTACGACCGGCGATGTACGGACGACAGCGCTGCTGGAACCCGCCTCGTTCGACGTGGTGTGGACCCGGGACTGCGGCGCGTTCTGGAGCGAGCAAGAAAAGGCGGATATCTGGGGGCGTTTACATCAGGCACTGCGGCCGGACGGGCAAGTTCTCATAACGGACTATTGCAAAGGGCCTGCTGAGTCGACGGCGTTCGACAACATTATGGATGCCTGGGGCCAACATATGATGTTGCCGTCGCGCTATATCGAAATCCTGACCGCCGCCGGTTTCACCGATATCGTCTTGAGTGATCGAACCGAGGATCTATTGAACAGTATGCTGGAGGGCAGGGAACTGTTGCTGACGCAAAAGGAACTGTTCATGCAGGACTTGTCCTCGGCTGAATACGACAACTTGCTGGATCGCTGGAACAAGAAAATCGGTTTCGCCCGCGATGGACTGCTGGTGTGGACAGTGCTTGCCGCACGCCGTCCCTGAATCACACGGCATCGATCGAACACGGCAAAGGATTGTGAGGTGCCTCGGAATGCCTTTGCCCTTGCGACGTTTTTCAGCGCCGGCAGCGTTGCCGGAAATGCCGCCAGGGTTGGCGGGAAGGAGAGAATGCCATGTCTGATCGCTTTGACGTTGCGGTCGTCGGACTAGGGGTAATGGGGGCGATGGCGACATGGCAGGCTGCGGAGCAAGGGGCGAAGGTCATAGCGTTCGAACAGTTCGACCCCGGGCACCCCAATGGCGCATCGCACGGCGGGTCGAGGATCTTCCGGACACTGGGGGCGGAGGGCAAGCATTATGTCCCGCTTGCCAAAACGTCCCTCGCTCTTTATCAGGCGCTGGGTCAAAAGAGCGGTCAGCCGCTCCTGACCCTGTGCGGCGGCCTTACCGTCGCACCCGGTGAAAGCCGCCTCATCGCAGATGCCATGGCAAATGCCGCTGCCCACGGCATCCGGTTCGAGTGCCTGAACCGACAGGCCATGGGCCTGCGCTTTCCTCAGTTTTCACTCGCAAGCGGCGATCTGGGCCTGTATGAGCCTAGCGCCGGGGTGATCCGTCCTGAGGCGTCGGTGCTGGCGGCCATCGCCGTCGCTGTTCGGCAGGGTGCGCGGATCGAAAGGCGCTCCCGGTGCCTGGACATACAGGCCGACCGGGCGGGGAAGCCCCTGAAGCTGATCACCGACACCGGGACGTTCAATGCATCGAAAGTCATACTGGCGACGGGGGGCTGGTTCAACCATTTTGCCCGTAAGCTGGACTGCCCCATCCGCCTGCAGCGCTCGACGCTGTCATGGTTCAAGTCCCTCGAAGATCCGTCAGGCTACGGGCCGTCGTCCTTTCCCGTGTTCACCTACAAGAGCGGGGCGCTGGATGGCTGGGGGATCCCCGACATCGACGGCATGGGCGTGAAAGTCGGCGTAAGCAGCGCTTCCATCGAGAAAAAACAATGGCTCGACCGTCCGGAAGACAACAGGGGCAGGCAACCGGACGACGAGGAACTGCAACCGGTCAGCGATTTTGTCGCAGCGGCGCTGCCGGGCCTCTCGGCCCACCCGGCCTTCGCTCAGCCTTGCATGAGCGCACAGGCGCCTGACGGGGACTTTATCCTCGGGCAGTCCGATCGGTTGCCTGGTTTCGTATTGTGCGGCGGCTTTGCCGGCCATGGCTTCAAGCATGCGCCGGCAGTAGGATTGGCCGCCGCCCAGCTGGCGCTGGAGGGGGCGACGACGGTTCCGATCCAGGCGTTCAGCCCGGATCGTTTCTGAGCGAACGCTCCAGTGCATGAGCGCGCCAATGACGGCGTTGCCCGATACGGTCACAAAGGACAGGGGTACAGAATGGACTCAAGCACGATCAATGCACCGGACAGACTGGATGTCGTTGGGCGAAGCGTTTCGGTCGCGGTCATCGGCAAACCGACACGCCCGACGGCCTATGTCGATTCGCGTTTTTTCCATGGCGTTCGCCATGCCGGCGAAGACACGCTTTTCTGGGAAGGAAAACCGATGTTTCCGTTGCTTCAGATCAGGGTCGATGAACTGCCTTTTGTCCCTGTGCAATTGAGGCACATCGCAGTCCTGGTGTTGTACATGAACCTTCAGAGCTACCCGTTCGGACAGCCTCATGGCCAGGGCTGGGCCATCCGCGAATACGCTTGCGCCGAGGGGTTGTCGGCGGTTCACAACGTTCTGTCCCCCGATCATTCCTACCCGATCCATTGGCGCAAGGCGCACGAGGGGGCCGATGCATTTCAAAGCCAGACAGCGGGGCGTTCCTGCGACGGGGCGGCCGCCCATTGCACCGGAACCAAGGTGGGTGGCTATCCTTCTGAAATCCTGCGCACCTCCAGGCTCGACGAGTTCGTGTTTCAGATCGCTTCGGAATCGTTGATCAACTGGAAATGGGCAGAGAACGGTGTCGGCTTGTTCTTTCGCTCGGCTCAGGGCGAGTGGCGCTGGTCCTGTGAGTTCTGAACAGCGATTCGTCTCGATGTGCCGGCACGGTCAGCCCATGCTGCGACCAGGGCCGGTCAGTATCCGGGTGAGCCCTTCGCGATAGGTCGTGACCTCGAACTCCGGAAAACGCCGCTTGAACTTCGAGGAATCGAACAGGTTGTCGTGCTCGTACCGCGGCAGCAGCTCGCGCAGTTCGCGCACTGGTTTGACGAACAGGCCGGCGGCCGTCAGCGTCCATTTGCCGAGCACCTTGTAGGTCGGTTCCCTGCCGACGATGCCGGATGCCAGGGCCACGAATTGCTTGTAGGTGAGGCGGTCGTCGTCGCAGGGCAGGTGCCAGGTCTGGCCGTAGGTGTCCGGTGCGTTCCCCAGCGCGGCCAGGGCGCGGCTGGCGTCCGGGGTCCAGATCAGCGTGCGCTTCGTATCGTCCCGCACGGGTACGCGGGGTGTCTTGCCGGCCTTGAGGTTGTCGAGGATCAGCGCGTTGGTGAAGCTCTGGGTCTTGCCTGGCCCATAGAACTCCGGAGCGCGGCCGATGACGACCGGGATCTCGCTTCGCTGCATTTCCCGCAGGACCATGGACGCCATCTGTGCGCGCACCCGGCCTTTGCGGCCGAACGGCTCGAACGGAGCGTCTTCGCTCAGCACGCGGGCATCTTGGGGGTACATGTAGGTGTTGTCGAAATACACGAACTTCGCCCCGGCCGCGCGGGTCGCGTCGAGTGCGTTTTGCAGCATCTCGGGGAATTGGGTTTCCCACACCTGGGTGTCCGGCGGCAGCCCGGCGGTGAAGTAGACGATGCTGCTGCCTTTCACTGCCTTGGTCGCTTGTTCGGCATCCAAAAGGTCGGCCGGCGCCAAGGTGTCGGTGTCATTGACCTTGAGGGGCTTGCGGCTGACGAGCCGGATGTCTTGCGTATGGTTTCGGTGCAGTTCGCGAACCAGCTCCATGGCGATCTGGCCGGTTGCTCCCAGGACGGTTTGCATGGTGTTTCCTATGAGGATTGAGGATGTCGAGTCGGGGTGGTGTGCACCCTAAGATTAAAGCTGCCTTTAAGGTCAAGCGCATTCTTTGGGCGGCGGCGGGCAAACCAGGAGCCCGACGGGCGGATTTTTCGCCGGCCGCCTAAAGTTCGGACGGGCCCGGCAGAAAACTCGTAGGCCTCGCCGGGCGCTCCGTCCGGTGATCGACCCCTTCGGTTTGCAGACTCCCACCGCCATGAATGCCTTGTTGCTGTCACCCCACCTGATCGGTACCAACATCCTGATTGCCAGCGCCATCATTTGCCTGGCCCTGTGGTACTACTCGCGGCCCCATCCGGGGCCCGGCCTTTGGACGTGCGGCGTCCTGCTGGTGACGGTGGGCCAGTACCTGGCGCAGGGCACCGCCTATACGGCCTCGCTGCCCTACAACGTCTTGTGCCACAGCTTGCTGACCGCGGGAGAAACGGTTCTGGTCATCGGCGTGTTCCGTTTCCTCGGCCGCCCCACGCCCTGGTGGCTGATACCGGTGACTTTCCTGGCGGCGGCGCCCTGGTGGCTTTGGCACTGGCTTTTGCAGCCGTTGGAGACCGGTGACGTGGTGGCCCTGTACGCGTTCCTCAGCGCCTTCATCCGGGGAATGGCTTGTTATGCGCTGCTGCGGCTGCCGGGCGACCGTCGGCTGCACAGCGCGCGGATCTTCGCCGCGCTGATGTTTGGCTTGCTGGCCTTGAGCGCGGCCGGCAGCGGGGTGCTCGGTCTGTTCGAGGGGTTGTCGCAAAGCCAGGGGCGCCAAGACGTCGAGCCGGCCGCCGAAATGCTTGCCTACAACGTGGGTTATCCGTTGTGGATCCTGTGCCTGTTCGGCCTGACGCTGCTCAGCCTGCGCCGCTTCCTTTTGGCGTCCCAGAGCAGTGCGGTGCGTTTCGAGCGCCTGATGAACATCACCAGCGCCGCCGTGGTGATCGTGCGCGACGGCCGGATTGTCGATGCCAACCCGGTGCTCAAGCACCTGTTCGGCTGTCCGCGGGAATTCTTGTACGAGCGTCCGCTGGTAGACCTGTTCGAAACCGACGAAGACTTGCAGAAACAGCTGGGCCGCTGCGACGGTGTGCCGATGGACCGGGTGGCGGTGCGCTGCGACGGCAATCGGTTCGCTGCGGAGCTGACGGTCGCGGCGCTGGACGATGGCACCCAGGTGGCGGAGATCCGCGACGTCAGCGGCCGCAAATCCCTGGAACAGGAACTGCGCCGGACCGCCGCGCGGGACGCCTTGACCGGCGTCCTCAACCGCCGGGCCTTCATCGAGCAAGCTCAGCTTGAACTGACCAAAACCCGCCAACAAGGCCGTCCGGCGTGCCTGGCGATGTTCGACATCGATCACTTCAAGCGCGTCAACGACACCCATGGCCACCTGGTGGGCGACCAAGCGCTCAAGGCCTTCAGCGCCGTGTGCGAAAGCCATGTCCGGCGCACAGACCTGTTTGCCCGCTATGGCGGCGAGGAGTTCGTGCTGTTGCTGCCGCAGACCGACCGTGAACAGGCCTTGGCCTTGCTGGAACGCCTGCGCGAGACCTGGAGCCAGCACCGGTTGCCGGTGCCCGGCGGCGAGCTGGCGTCGACCGTCAGCATCGGCATGGTGCAGCTCGACGGCGACGCTTCGCTTGAGCATTGGGTCAGCCTGGCCGACCAGGCCCTGTACCGGGCCAAGCATGAGGGGCGCAACCGCACGCGGGTGCATGCGGCCGAGTGAGCCCTCAATGCCTCATCACTGAACGGAGCGCAGCCGTCGCCACAACGTGGTCCGGCTGATGCCGAGCCGGCGCGCCGCTTCATCGAGGTTGCCCTGACAACTGTCCAGCGTTTCCTGCACGTGCCGCAGTTGCGCGGCCTTGCCGATCATCTGCAAGTCCGATTCCCGTGAAGACGTTTTCGGGGCCGGGGTCAGGGCTGGGCCTTCGCACAGTTCGGGCAGCACGCGGGCCAGGTATTGCTCGTCCAGGCCGTGGTCGTGCAGCAGTTCGCGGGCGGAGAGCATCGCCCGTTCTATCACGTTCTCCAGTTCCCGGACATTGCCCGGCCAGGCATAACGGCTCAGGTGCGGGAGCAGGGCGGCCGGGATGTCGGCGGCCCCCAGGGGCTGGCCCTGGACCAGCAGGCGCTGGCTGATGCCCCGGCAGATGAGGGCGATGTCCTCTGGCCGTTCGCGTAGCGGGGTGGTCTGCAGGCGCAGGATGTTGAGGCGGTAGTAGAGATCGCTGCGAAAGTCGCCTTCGTCCATGGCGGTGCGCAGGTTCTGGTGGGTGGCGGCGATGATCCGCACGTCGATGGAGATCGGCTCGGTGCCGCCCAGGCGCAGCACCTCGCGCTCTTGCAGCACGCGCAGAAGGCGGGTCTGCAACGACACCGGCATGTCGCCGATCTCGTCGAGAAACAGCGTGCCGCGGTGCGCCGCTTCGAACAGGCCGGGCTTGCCGCCCTTGCGCGAACCGCTGAAGGCGCCTTCCTCGTAGCCGAACAGTTCGCTTTCCAGCAGCGATTCCGGGAACGCCGCGCAGTTGATGCCGACAAACGGGCCCTGCCGGCGGGGGCTCTCGTTGTGGATGCCTTGGGCCAGCAGTTCCTTGCCGGTGCCGCTTTCGCCGGTGATCAGGATCGTCGAGTGGCTGACGGCGAACCGTTTGGCCAATTGCAGCATGTCGCGGTTGGCCTGGCTGTTGCCGGCGAGCTGCTCAAGCCGGTAGCGGGCCGTGAACGCGCCCGGACGGCGGGTGGAGCGGATGCGTTGGTCGGCCCGCTGCACGGCGGTGATGTCCTGGCAGGTCAGGACCAGGCCGGTGCGCTCGCCGTTCTCAAGGATGGGCAACAGGTTGCTGACCACCGCATGGGAGCCGAGCCGGATCACCCGGTTTTCCTCACCGCTGCCGTCCTCCAATGCCTGCGGCAGGTCCAGTTCGGGGCACAGCTGCTGCAAGGGGCGGCCCAGCGCTTCGCCGGCCGGCAGATCGAGCAAGTGGGCAAGGGCCGGGTTGAGCGATTGCACCACGCCTTGGTTGTCGACCGCCGCCACGCCGGTGGGGATGTGTTGCAGCACGGCGTTCAAGTGGCGACGCTTGGCGATCTCGATGCGTTGGCTGTCGAGGATGCCCAACGCCTCTTCCAGTGCCTTGCGCACGGTGTCCTCGCTCAGCGACAGCACGCCGTGCAGGCCGGCCTGCAGCGCCAGTTCCACCACCGTCGACGAACCGATGATGCTGCGGCAGCCCAGCCGGGCGGCGTGTTCGACCGCTTGGCGGGCTTCTTCCAGCGAGGTGTAGGCGGCCTGGTGCACCTGCACGGTGAACAGCGCGTTCATGGCTTGCAGGTCGTGGTTGATGCTGTTGTAGCTGAGCAGGGCCACTTGCGGGGAGTGCTCGCGGGCCCGCCCCAGCGCCCGCAGCAGGTCATCGCCGCCAACGTGCATCGTCAGCACCGGCCGCGCCAGGTGCTTGCGCAGGTAGGCGGCCGTGGCGCCGGCGCAGACGAACACATCGGCTTCGCCGCGCTGTTCCAGCTCGCGGGCGGTCTGCAGCGCTTCGGACACCGAGGTGTCGAGCACTTCAATGTGCGTGTCGGGGTAATCCCCGGTGAGCCCGGCCACCACTTGGGCGAGGCGGCTGCGCTGCCGGGGGCGCTGCAGGTGGCTGATCAGCACGACGACCTTTGAGGCGGGAGAGTGCATGGCGAGACCTGTTCAGGAGTGAAATGTCCCAATACTGAACCAATTCATTTCAGGTGTGAAACGCGGGTTCTGTTCATGCCTACCCGCGAAAGATCTCAAACGCCCGAACCGCGTGGCCCGCAGCCCATCGCTGCAAAGTTGGCCCAGGCATTGCTCTAGCTGACCCGACAACTTCAAAAAGTGCAGGCGGGGCCCTTGGATCCATGAGCAGTTCCCTAACTAAGCATCAGGCTGATGATTCGTTCTCGACCAAGACCAGCGACGGGAATCTGGTCGACTTCATCCGCCAGCAAGCCGAAGCGACCCGGGTGGTCATTGAGGCCCGCAAACGCCTGAGCGGTGGCGCCATCCAGGAAAACTGGCTGCTTGAACTGCAGATCGAAGGCGGCCCGTGGGCCGGCGCGCGGCGCTGGGTGTTGCGCAGCGACGCGCTCTCGGCGCTGCCGGCCAGCCTTGGCCGCGAGCAGGAGTTCGCCGTGCTGCAAGCGGTGCACCAGGCCGGGGTGAAAGTGCCGCGGCCGCTCTGGCTGTGCCGTGACACGAGCGTCCATGGGCGGGTGTTCTTCCTGATGGAACATGTGCCGGGCGTTGCGGCCGGACGCCTGCTCAGCGCCGACGCGGGCCCCCAAGGCCGGACGCGCCTGGCCGCTCAACTCGGTGCCAACCTGGCGCGTCTGCATCAGCTTCGCCCGCCGTGCGCCGCGCTGGCGTTCCTGCCCGTACCGGAGGTGTCGCCGGCCCTGAGCACCGTCAGCGCCTACCGCCGTTACCTCGACACCCTTGACGAGGCCTATCCGGTCCTGGAGTGGGGCCTGCGTTGGTGCGAGCTCAACGCACCGCGCAGCACGCACCTTTGCCTGCTGCACCGCGACTACCGCACCGGCAACTACCTGGCCAGCGAACAAGGGCTGGAGGCGGTGCTGGATTGGGAGTTCACCGGCTGGGGCGACCCTTGCGAGGACCTGGGCTGGTTCACCGCCCGTTGCTGGCGCTTCACCCGGCCGGATCTGGAGGCGGGCGGCATCGGCCGGCTCGAGGATTTCCTGGCCGGCTACCACTCGGTTTCGCCGCTGCGCATCGAACCCGGCCAACTGCATTACTGGCAGGTCATGGCGACGTTGCGCTGGGCCGTGATCGCCCTGCAGCAAGGCCAACGCCACCTGTCCGGCGAAGAGCCTTCCCTTGAGCTGGCACTGACCGCGCGCCTACTGCCGGAGCTCGAACTCGACATCCTGAACCTGACCTGCGGAGACGCGCCATGACCCAGCCGAACGCCCATGAACTGCTGGAGATCGCCCGTCAGACCCTGCTGGAACAGTTGCTGCCTGCGCTGCCCGGGGAACTGCGCTACCCGCTGCTGATGATCGCCAATGCCATGGCCATCGCCGCCCGCGAAAACCGTCTGCAAGCCGATGCCCGCTGCCAGGAACTGGCGTTGCTCAGCGTCCTGACCGGCGACGGCGGGGCGCCGCTGCGCGAGGCCCGCCGGCAACTGGCCCGGGACATCCGCCAGGGCCATCACGATGCCGCGCACAGCCAGCGCTCGCTGACCGAGGCCTTGCGCCAGATGACGCTCACCCGGCTGGCGATCAGCAATCCCAAAGCCGTGCCGTGAGCGCCGCGCCGCCCTCCATTTCCCGAACTGCCAAGAGAAAAAGAAGGATAACCATGAACTTCACCCTCCCGGACGAGCTGCTTGAACTGCAGCGTAAAACCCGCGAATTCATCGCCGAGCAGGTCATCCCGTTCGAGAACGACCCGCGCCAGGGCGCCCATGGCCCCAGCGACGCCCTGCGCGTGGACTTGCAGGCCCGCGCCCGGGCCGCCGGCCTGCTGACGCCCCACGCCAGCCTTGAGATGGGCGGTCTGGGCCTGAGCCATGTGGCCAAGGCAATCGTGTTCGAGGAGGCGGGGTATTCGCCGCTGGGCCCGGTGGCGATGAACATCCATGCCCCGGACGAAGGCAACATCCACCTGATGGACGTGGTGGCCACCGACGCGCAGAAGGACCGCTGGCTGCGGCCTCTGGTGCAGGGGCACGTGCGTTCCTGTTTCGCCATGACCGAACCGGCGCCGGGCTCGGGCTCCGACCCTTCGATGCTGCGCACCACCGCCGTCCGCGACGGCGACGATTACCTGATCAATGGCCGCAAATGGCTGATCACCGGGGCCGAGGGCGCCGGCTTCGCCATCATCATGGCGCGCATGGAGGACGGCACCGCGACCATGTTCCTCACCGACATGCAGCGCGAAGGGATCGTCCATGAACGTCAGTTGGACTCGCTGGACAGCTGCTTCACCGGCGGCCACGGGCAGTTGCGCTTCGACAACCTGCGCGTGCCGGCCAGCGACGTGCTGGGGGAGATCGGCAAAGGCTTCCGTTACGCCCAGGTGCGCCTGGCGCCGGCACGCCTGACCCACTGCATGCGCTGGCTGGGGGCGGCGCGACGCGCCCATGACATCGCCTGCGACTACGCACGCACCCGGGAAACCTTCGGCAAGCCGCTGGGCGAACACCAGGGCGTCGGCTTCATGCTGGCCGACAACCTGATGGACCTGCACGTGGTGCGCCTGGCGATCTGGCACTGCGCCTGGGTGCTGGACGAGGGCGGGCGCGGCAACGTCGATTCGAGCATGACCAAAGTGATCAGCGCCGAAGCGCTGTGGCGGGTGGTGGACCGTTGCGTGCAGGTCCTGGGCGGGCGCGGGGTCACCGGGGAGACCGTGGTGGAACGGATCTTCCGCGACATCCGCCCATTCCGCATCTACGACGGCCCGAGCGAAGTGCACCGCATGAGCCTGGCGAAGAAGCTGCTCGACCAACGTCTGGGGGATCGGTGATGCAACCCTCTATTGCCCGACTGTTCGACCTTGAGGGGCGCCGCGCCTTGGTCACCGGCGCCTCCAGCGGCCTCGGCCGCCATTTCGCGATGACGTTGGCCACCGCCGGCGCCGAAGTGATCGTGACGGCCAGGCGCCTGGAGCCGTTGCAGACGCTGGTGGCGGCGATCGAGGCGGCCGGCGGCCGTGCCCGGGCCTTCGCCCTCGACGTGACCTGCCGCGATGACGTCTGCCGGGTGCTCGATGCCGCCGGATCGCTGGATGTGCTGGTCAATAACGCCGGAGTCAGCGACAGCCAGCCTTTGCTGGACTGCGACGACCAGGCCTGGGACCGCGTGCTGGACACCAACCTCAAAGGCGCCTGGACGGTGGCCCAGGAAAGCGCCCGGCGGATGATCGCCGCCGGGCACGGCGGCAGCCTGATCAATGTCACTTCGATTCTCGCCAGTCGGGTGGCGGGGGCCATTGCGCCGTACGTGGCGGCCAAGGCCGGCCTGGCCCACCTGACCCGCGCCATGGCCCTGGAACTGGCGCGCCACGGGATCCGCGTGAACGCCTTGGCGCCGGGGTACGTGATGACCGATCTGAACGAGGACTTCCTCACCGGCGAGGCCGGCGAAAAGCTGCGTCTGCGCATTCCCGGCCGCCGCTTCAGCCAGCCGCAGGACCTGGACGGCGCGTTGCTGCTGCTCGCCAGCGATGCCGGCCGGGCCATGAGCGGCGCCGAGATCGTGGTCGACGCCGGGCACCTGTGCAGCAGCCTGTGAGGCGCCCTAACGCAAGAACAACAAGAACCCGCAACGGACAGGAGGTGTGTATGAATGTGCGATGCCTGGGCGATGTCTTGATGGAGGGGCGGTCATGATGACCTCGACCTTCGAGCACGGACTGGCCCCCAACGAAGCCAACCACGTGCCGCTGTCGCCGCTGTCGTTCCTCAAGCGCGCCGCGCAGGTGTACCCGGAACGCGATGCGGTGGTCTACGGCGAGCGGCGCTACAGCTACCGCCAGTTGCACCAGCGCAGCCGCGCCCTGGCCAGCGCCCTGGAGCATGTCGGCGTGCGGCCGGGAGAGCGTGTGGCCATTTTGGCACCGAACGTCCCGGAAATGCTGGAGGCCCACTACGGCGTGCCCGGTGCCGGGGCCGTGCTGGTCTGCATCAACATCCGCCTGGAGGCGCGCAGCATCGCTTTCATCCTGCGCCACTGCGCCGCGAAGGTGCTGATCTGCGACCGCGAGTTCGGCCCGGTGGTCCGGCAGGCCTTGGCCCTGCTCGATTCGCCGCCGCTGCTGGTGGGGATCGACGACAGCCAGGCTGAGGGACCGGCTCACGACCTGGACTGCAGCCTGGACTACGAAAGCTTCCTGGCCCAAGGCGACCCCGGCCGACCGCTGACCGCGCCGCAGAACGAATGGCAGTCCATCGCCATCAACTACACCTCAGGCACCACCGGCGACCCCAAAGGCGTGGTGCTGCATCACCGCGGCGCCTACCTCAATGCCTGCGCCGGGGCGCTGATCTTTCAGCTCGGCCCGCGCAGCGTCTACCTGTGGACCTTGCCGATGTTCCACTGCAACGGCTGGAGCCACACCTGGGCGGTGACCCTGTCCGGTGGCACCCATGTGTGCCTGCGCAAGGTGCAGGCCGATGCCATCCACGCTGCCATCGCCGAGCACGGGGTGACCCACTTGAGCGCCGCCCCGGTGGTGATGTCGATGCTGATCCACGCCGAGCACGGCAACTCGGCAACGCCGTCGACGAGCGTGTCGGTGATCACCGGCGGGGCGGCGCCGCCCAGTGCGGTGATCGCCGCGATGGAGGCTCGCGGCTTCAACATCACCCACGCCTACGGCATGACCGAAAGCTACGGCCCCAGCACCTTGTGCCTGTGGCAGCCGGGCATCGACGAGCTGCCGCTGGAGGCCCGGGCCCGGTTCATGAGCCGCCAGGGCGTCGCCCACCCGATGCTCGAAGAGGCCACGGTGCTGGACATGGACACCGGCCGGCCGGTGCCTGCCGATGGCGCGACCCTGGGCGAGCTGGTGGTGCGCGGCAACACCGTGATGAAAGGCTACCTGGACAACCCGCAGGCCACCCGCGATGCCCTGGCCGACGGCTGGCTGCACACCGGCGACCTGGCCGTGCTGCACCCGGACGGTTATGTGGAGATCAAGGACCGGGCCAAGGACATCATCATTTCCGGCGGCGAGAACATCAGCTCGCTGGAGATCGAAGAAGTGCTCTACCAGCACCCGTCCGTGATCGAAGCCGCCGTGGTGGCGCGCCCCGATGCGCGCTGGGGCGAAACCCCGCACGCCTTCGTCACCCTGCGCGAGGACGCCTTGGCCG
Organism: Pseudomonas sp. R25(2017); assembly: GCF_002112565.1. Lineage (NCBI taxonomy): Bacteria > Pseudomonadati > Pseudomonadota > Gammaproteobacteria > Pseudomonadales > Pseudomonadaceae > Pseudomonas > Pseudomonas sp. R25(2017). The sequence continues at coordinate 47,801 of NZ_NEHZ01000025.1, read as the reverse complement.
ACATCAGCGGCGACGACCTGATCCGCTGGTGCCGCGAGCGCCTGGCGCACTTCAAGGCGCCGCGGCATGTGTCGTTGATGCCGCTGCCGAAGACGGCCACCGGCAAGATCCAGAAATTCGTGCTGCGCGAGTGGGCACGGCAACAGGAGACCGCCGATACCGGATCCTGACGGCTGCACATTGAACAACAACAAGATCAACACAGGACGTGACCCCGGCGTTGCACACGCCGGGATTCGGGCAGGACGTACAGCCCGAACGATGTAACTGCCGAGAACCCGAACAACGACAAAAACTGAGCCTGACCGGCAAGAGGTACGTATGAAATTCCAATTCCTACTCCCCACCAAAGTCGTCATGGAACCTGGCCTGCGCGAGCGCACGGGCGAGCATCTGCGTGAGCTGGGCCTTGCGCGCGTCCTCATCGTGACGGACGCCGGGGTCAAGGCAGCCGGGCTGTTGACCGGCATCTACGCCAGCCTGGACGCGTCGGGCATTGCGTTCGAGGAGATCTCGGACGTCAAGGCCAACCCCCGCAGCGATGACATCAACCGCACGGCGCAGGCACTCCGGGGCCGAGGCATCGACGGCCTGCTGGCCATCGGCGGCGGCAGCGCGATGGACGCCGCCAAGGCCTTGAGCGTGCTGCTCACCCACGACGGCCGGATCGAAGATTACGAAGGTTCCTTCAAGCTCACCCACGGGGTGCTGCCGATCGTGGCGATCCCCACCACGGCGGGCACCGGCAGCGAGGTGACGTGCTTCTCGGTGATCACCGACACCGCGCGCCACTTCAAGATGAACCTGTTGGACTACCGGATCGGCCCGGTGCTGGCGCTGCTCGACTCGAACATCACCGCGACGCTGCCGCCGGCCATCGCCGCCGCGACCGGCATGGACGCCCTGACGCACGCCATCGAGGCCTACACCTGCCGCGTGTCGAACCCGATCAGCGACGGCCTGGCGCTGCATGCCATCCGCCTGATCAGCCAACACTTGAAGGCCGCCGTGCAGGAGCCGGACAACCTGGAGGCCCGCGAGCAGATGCTCGTGGCCAGCCTGATCGCCGGCATGGCCTTCGGCAACGCCGACGTCGGCAGCGTGCACTGCATTTCCGAGGCCATCGGCGGCATGTACGACACGCCGCACGGCGTGGGCAACGCGATCTTCCTGCCGTTTGTGTTCGGCCACAACATCGATGCGGACCTTCTGCGCCATGCCCAGGTCGCCTACGCGCTGGGCATCGACCCGAGCCTGGCGCCGGCCAGCGCCGCCCAAGCGGCGGTCGAGTACCTGTTCCAGATGAGCAAGGCCCTGGGCATCCCCCGTTTCGCCGACGTGAAAGGGGTCCGTGAAGAAGACTTCCTGACCATCGCCGACAAGTCGAAGAAGAACTTCTCCGACCCCAGCAACGCCAAGGCCATGACCGTGGAGACCTACCACGCGATCATCGTCGCCGCTTACCGCTTCGCCGGTTGAGGGGGAGATCATGAGCCAGTCAACTTCCGATGCTTCGTTGAAGCGCGCCCTGGGCCCGTTTTCCGTGCTGCTGTTCGGTCTGGCGTTCCTGGCGCCGCTGATCGTGTTCGGCACCTACGGGGTGATCTCCCAGGCCAGCGAGAACACCACGGCCTTGTCCTACGCGATTGCCGCGCTGGGCGTCATCGTCACCGCGTTGAGCTACGGCCGCCTGGTCCGGGTGTTCCCGGCCGCCGGTTCGGCCTACACCTATACCCGCAAGATGCTGAACCCGAACCTTGGGTTCATGGTGGGCTGGGCGGCGCTGCTCGATTATTTCTTCATCCCGATGCTGATCTGGCTGCTGGGGGCCAGTTACCTCAGCATGGCCTTCCCGGATGTGCCGCAGTGGGTGTGGATCGTCGGCTTCATCGTCTCCAGCACGGTGCTCAACGTCCTGGGCATCCAGGTGGCGAACCGCTTCAACATCATGTTGATGGTTGTCCAGATGGCGATCATCGCGGTCTTCATCGGCCTCTGCTGGCACTACATCGTTGCGGCCAACGGCCCCGGCGGGCTGCTGTCGGCCAGTCCGTTCTTCAACCCGGACGTGCCGTTCGCCACGACCATGGCCGGTGCAGCCATCGCCGCCTATTCGTTCCTGGGCTTCGACGCGCTGTCCACATTGAGCGAGGAGACCAAGGATCCGAGCCGGACGATTCCGCGGGCGATCCTGCTGGTCGCGGTGATCGGCGGGGTGCTGTATGTGGGCTCGTCGTACTTCATGCACCTGACGCATCCCTCCATGGCGTTCGCCAACGTGGACGGCGCGGCGTTCGAGATCGCCCGGATGATCGGCGGCGATGTGTTCTTCGCTGCGGTGCTGGCGGGGATCATCATCGCGCACTTCGCGGCGGGGCTGTCGTTCCAGGCGAGCGTCGGCCGGCTGCTGTACGCCCTCGGCCGGGACAACCAGCTGCCGCGTAAGCTGTTCGGCAGCTTGCACCCTCGCTTCCGCACGCCGGTGTTCAACATTCTGCTGTCCGGGGCGTTCGGCACCGTGGGGTTTGCCCTGACGATCGCCACCGCAACGTCCCTGGTGAACTTCGGCGCCTTCGTCGCGTTCACCGCGGTCAACCTGTGCGCCTTGCGGCTCACCTTCGATGCCGGATACCGGGACGGCGCCGGACTGCTGCGGGGCGTGATCCTGCCGGTCATCGGCGTGATCACCGCCGGCTGGATGCTCATCAGCCTGGACAAGGATGCGCTGATCCTGGGGTGCGCCTGGTTGGGCATCGGCACCGTTTACCTGGCGTGCCGCACCGGTTTCTTCCGCAGCCCCGTGCCGGACGCCTTGGCTTAGGTTTCCCTCCATCCATCGACACAAGGGATTGTGAATCCCCCGGGCCTGTCAACTCCAGACAGGCCCGGATCCATTGCAAGAGGCTACGCATGAACAACATAGAGACCTTCGAAAAGCTTGAATCCAACGTGCGGATGTATTGCCGCGACCTGCCCGTGGTGTTCGATACCGCCCTGGGCAGCAAGATCCGCGGCGAAGACGGCCGCGACTACCTGGACTTCTTCGCCGGGGCCGGCGCCCTCAACTACGGCCACAACGACCCGCGCATGCGGGACGCCTTGATCGAGTACCTGTCGGCCAACGGCATCACCCATGCCCTGGACCTGCACACCGGCATGAAGCGCCGCTTCCTGGAGTCGATCAAGCGCGACCTGTTCGATCCGCGCGGCTGGGACTACAAGGTGCAGTTCACAGGTCCCACCGGCGCGGACGCCGTCGAGGCCGCGCTGAAGCTGGCGCGCAAGGCCACCGGGCGCAGCAAGGTCGTCTCGTTCTATGGCGCCTACCACGGCATGACGGCCGGGGCCCTGGCCGTCACCGGCAACCGTACCCGGCGCGGTGCCGCGTTGTCCTCTGAGGTGATTTTCGTGCCCTACGAGGACAGCCCGTACGGCGAGTTCGACAGCATCGGCTTTCTCGAACGCCTGGCCGACGACCAGGCTAGCGGAACGGAACTGCCTGCGGCGGTCATCGTGGAGTCGGTGCAGATCCAGGCGGGCGTTTATGCGGCCTCGGACCTCTGGCTGCAACGGCTGCGCCAGTGGACCTCGGACCACGGCGTGCTCCTCATCTGCGACGAGGTCCAGGCCGGCTGCGGCCGCACCGGCGACTTCTTCGGCTTCGAGCGCTCAGGGATCCAGCCGGACCTGGTGACCTGCGCGAAATCCATCGGCGGCTTCGGCCTGCCGATGGCCATCGTGCTGATCCGTTCCGCGCTGGACGTGTGGCAGCCGGGCGACCACATCGGCACGTTCCGCGGCAATCAGTTGGCGTTCCTGACCGCGCAGATCGCCCTCGGCTACTGGCACGACGAGGCCTTCCTGAAACTGCTGGCCGAGAACATGGCGCTGATGGAGCGGGGCGTGGCCGACATCGCCGAAATCCCCGGCGTCGTCGGCGCGCGCTGCCGTGGGATGGTGGCCGGCATCGACTTCGGCCGCGGCAACGTCGCGCTGACCAAGGACGCCCAGCAACGCGCCCTGCGGGCAGGCCTGCTGGCCGACCGCTGCGGGCCGAACGGGGAAATCATCAAGCTGATGCCGCCGATCAACACGCCGACCGATCAGTTGGGTGAGGGCCTGAAGATCTTCGCCGAATCGGTCGCCGCCGCACTGAGCCAGTAAACCGGCCAGCCCCTTGCAGCGCGCCGAGGTTGGCGCTGCAAGGGGCCTTATCGCCCCCACTTCGCAGCAGGAAAATCCGCGAATGAACAGCGTGACTTCCCGTCGATCCACCGCGATTTCGATCTGCCGGCGATTCCGGTGCACCACCTGACCTGCCCCAACTATTACCGCCTCGCCAAACCGGGGGAGTCGCAAGAGGCGTTCTCGTTGCGCCTGGCAGAGGAACTGGAGCGGCACATCCTGGTGGAGGGGCCTGAGACCATCGCCGCGTTCATCGGCGAGCCCGTCATCGCCGCAGGCGGCGTGCTGCCGCCGCCCAAGGGCTATTGGGCGGCGATCCAGGCAGTGTGCAAACGCTACGACATCCTGCTGGTGATCGACGAAATCGTCACCGGCTTCGGCCGGCTCGGCACGATATTCGGTTCCGAGCTGTACGGGATCCAGCCCGACATCCTGGTGCTGTCCAAGCAGCTCACCTCATCCTATCTGCCGCTGGCGGCGCTGCTGGTGTCCGATGCCCTCCATGACGTGCTGGTGAGCCAAAGCGAGCGGCTGGGGGCGTTCGTGCATGGCTTGACCGCCACCGGGCATCCTGTCGCCACGGCCGTGGCGCTGGAGAACATCCGCATCATCGAAGAGCGCGATCTCGTGGGCCATGTCCAGCGCTTGGCGCCTGTGTTCCAGGAGCGGCTGCAGGCCTTCGCCGATCACCCGTTGGTGGGCGATGTGCGGGGCGTCGGCCTGATGGGCGGGATCGAACTGGTGGCGGACAAGGCGCGCAAGCAGCCGTTCAGCCAACCGGGGATCCTGGGCAGCTACGTCTTCAGGCAGGCTCACAAGCATGGGCTGATCGTTCGTGCCATCTACGACACCATCGCGTTCTGCCCGCCGCTGATCACCACGCAGGACGACGTGGACGCGATCTTCGAAGCGTTCGGCAAGACACTGCATGACGCGACGGAATGGGCCCATTCCCAAGGCCTGATCTGACGGCAGGCGCTGCCCGGCGTTAATCGTCGGACAGCGCCTCCCAGACCTGGTGGGACGGCATGCTCAGTTCCAGCCAGACCTGGGTCAGCAGCAGCGCGACGAAGCAGGCCAGGCCGATGCCCAGGCTCAGGTCGGCGATGTCGACCAGCTTGACGATGGAGACCAGGATCCCGAACAGGTAGACCTCAAGCATGCCCCATTCGCGCAGGTGGTGATAACTGCGGTACAGCTGCAGGCCGGCCCGGCGCGCCACCTTGAACCGCACGCTCAACAGCACCAGCAACTGGCACAGCAGCTTGAGCAGCGGGATGGCCATGCTGCTCAGCAACACCACCACCGCGACCCCTTGCATGCCGCTTTCGAACAGCCCGAGCACGCCGCCCCAGACCGTTTCGCTGCGGGTCTGCCCGAGCAGGCTCAGGTGCATGATCGGCAGGAAGTTGGCCGGAATGTAGAGGAGCAGGGCGGTCAGCACCAGCGCGAGGGAACGCCTCTGCCAGTGGGGGCGATGCACGGCCAGCTCGTAGCCGCAGCACGGGCAGCAGTATTTCTCGCCGGGCGCGAGCGGTTCGCGGCGCATGAGCAGGTCGCACTCATGGCAGGCGAGCAGCGCGTCGAGGGGAAGATCCGGCAAGCGGCCGGTAGGTAAAGGGGACATCGGGTGCCGGGTCTCTGGAAAAAGAACAGCCAAGATAAAAATAAATCATATGAGACAATATTGACTCATTAGGGATTGAAAAGTAGCATTCGCGCCGTTTTCAATCAAGCCTCAGGTGAGTCATGGGCACAGTGCGCGCAAGCGGGAGCGGAGGTTCACGGGCCCAGGAGGGGCATCCGGCGTCTGTCGGCAATGGTTCGGCGCAAGCCGCGCGAGGAGGGTAGCCATGCGTGCGATCGATGCCGGCATCCAGGTCTGCGGCGACTGCCATCAACTCAATCCCATCGACGGCCCGCAGCCTGCGCATTGCAGCCGTTGCGAGTCGCTGCTGCATGTGCGCCGCCCTGACAGCATCCGGCGCACCTGGGCCTTGCTGATCACCGCGACGATTCTCTACATCCCGGCCAACCTGCTGCCGATCATGACGGTCAGCGTCCTGGGCAAGGGCGCGCCGGCCACCATCATGAGCGGCGTCATCAGCCTGCTGCAGTTGGGGATGATCCCCATCGCCCTGGTGGTGTTCGTGGCCAGCATCGTGGTGCCCACCTTCAAGCTGGCCGGGATCGCGCTGCTGCTCTATTCGGTGCAGCGGCACCAGCCGATGTCCGCCCGCCAGCGGATCGTCATGTACCGCTTCATCGAGTGGGTGGGCCGCTGGTCCATGCTCGACATCTTCGTCATCGCCATCCTGGTGGCGCTGGTGAACTTCGGCAACCTGGCGCGCATCGAGGCCAACCTCGGCGCCGCCGCCTTCGCCGGCGTGGTGGTGCTGACCATGCTCGCCGCCCTGACTTTCGACCCCCGGCTCATTTGGGACAACACCGACGTGGACAATGAACATGAGTGACCTCCCCACCCCGACGAAACGCCCCACCTCCAACTGGTCGGCGATCTGGATTCTGCCGCTGCTGGCCTTGGTCATCGGCGCCTGGCTGACCTGGCGCGCCTATGACGAGGCCGGCCCGGTCATCCAGGTGCGCTTCGAGAGCGGCGACGGCATCCAGGCCAAGAAGACCGAGGTGCTGTACAAGGGCATCGCGGTCGGCAAGGTGGTGGAACTGAATGTCAGCGACGACATCAAGGGCGTGCTCGCCACCATCGAAATGAACAAGGAAACCCAGCATTACCTGAACGAAGACACCCACTTCTGGCTGGTCAAGCCGCGGGTGTCGCTGGCGGGCGTCACGGGCCTGGAGACGCTGGTCTCCGGGGTCTACATCGCCGTCGATCCGGCCAAGGGCGACAAGGGCGATCAAGGCGTGCGCGCCTACACGGCCCTGAAGGAGCCGCCGCCCATGTCCGAAAAGGTCCCGGGCCTGCACATCACCCTCAAGGCCGATCGCCTCGGTTCCCTGGAGCAGGGCAGCCCGGTGTTCTACAAGCAGATCCTGGTGGGCCAGGTGAAGAATTTTCAGCTGGGGGAGGATCAGCGCACCATCGAGATCAAGGTGCACATCGAACCGGCCTATGCGGACCTGGTGCGCAAGCACACGCGTTTCTGGAACGCCAGCGGCCTGTCGATCTCCGGCGGCCTGTCGGGGTTCAAGGTACGCAGCGAATCGCTGCTGACCCTGGCCGCCGGCGGCATTGCCTTCGCCACGCCGGACAACCACCGCGACAGCCCGCCCACAGACAGCAGCAAGCCTTTTCGCCTGTACGAGGACTATGACGCGGCCCAGGTCGGCCTGCGGGTGTCGCTGAAGATGAAGGATCTGAGCGACATCCAGCCGGGGCAGACGCAGGTCATGTACAACGGCGTGCAGGTCGGCCTGGTCAAGAGCGTCGACATGAACCAGGACTTCAGCGGCGCCACCGCCGAGCTGGCGATGGATCCTCGGGTCGAGGCCATGCTGCTGGAGGGCACCGAGTTCTGGACCGTCAAGCCGAACATCTCGCTGGCCGGGATCACCGGCCTGGACGCGCTGGTGAAGGGCAACTACATCGCCGTGCGTTTCCCCAAGAGCGGCGCGCCGCGGCGCGAGTTCAGCGTCCTTTCCAAGGCACCGGCCATGGACATCAACGTGCCGGGCCTGCACCTGGTGCTGACCAGCGACAAGCGCGGCTCGGTGGAGGTCGGCGCGCCGGTGCTCTACCGGCAGATCCGTGTCGGCAGCGTGCAGAGCTACCAACTGTCCGGGGACAACCGGCAGGTGATGATCGGGGTGCATGTCGAGCCGGAGTTTGCGCGCCTGGTGAACAGCTCCACGCGGTTCTGGAACGCCAGCGGCGTGACCCTGAGCGGCGATTTGACGGGCCTGAAGGTCAAGAGCGAGTCGCTGCAGACCCTGATCAACGGCGGCATCGCCTTCGACACCCCGGATGCGAAAGCGCCGGCCTCGGGCAAGGACCGGCGGTTCTCCCTCTACGACAGCGAAGAGGCCGCACTGGCCCAGGGCGTGGAGATCCAGCTGAGCGTCGAGGACGGCGAAGGCCTGCGCGAAGGCACGCCCATCCGCTTCAAGGGGCTGACGATCGGCAAGGTCGAGAGCGTCGACCTTAAGGCCGACCTGTCCGGCGTACAGCTCAAGGCGCGCCTGTTGCCCAATGGCGAATCGTTCGCCCGCAGCGGCACGCGCTTCTGGGTGGTGCGCCCGGCGCTGGGCCTGCTGCGCACGGAACACCTCGGCACGCTGGTCAGCGGGCCTTACATCGAGGCCTTGGCCGGCAGTCGTCCGGGAGAGCGCCAGACGCGGTTCCAGGCCCTGGCCGAAGCACCGAACCTGCTGGGGCAGGGCAGCGGCCTGCGCCTGACCCTGAGCGCCGTGGACAAGGGTTCGATCAAGCTCGGCAGCCCGGTGACCTACCGCAAGATGCCGGTGGGCAAGGTGGTCGACATGAACCTGGGGCCGCAGGCGGACCGGGTGCTGATCAGCGTCCTGATCGAGCCGCGTTACGCGCCGCTGGTGCACACCGGCAGCCGCTTCTGGAACGCCAGCGGAATCGGCATCGAGGCCGGCCTGTTCAAAGGGGTGTCGGTGCGCACCGAATCCCTGGAGGCCATGGTCGCAGGCGGCATCGCCTTCGCCACGCCGGACAACGGGCAAATGGGCGAGCCGGCCCGGCCGGGCCAGACCTTCGCGCTGTTCGAGGCCGTCGATGAGCAATGGCTGGTGTGGGCGCCGAAGATCCCGCTCAAGGAAACCGCGCAATGATCGCGCCGAATTTTTTGGTTAACGCAACAGGAGTCAACTGATGTCCAGGCACCTCATTTTTGCCGCTTTATTCGCTGTCGGCTGCGCGTATGCCGCACCGGCCCAGGAACCCTTGCCGTCGGTGGACCAGGTGATGAGCGAAAACAAGGAGAAGATCAACAACCAGATCGAAACCCTGAACTACAAGCGCAAGCGCATGGTGGAGGCCAACATGGCGCTCGACGGCGCGCAGGCCGAAACCTTCTGGCCGATCTACACCCGCTACCGCAACGAAACGGATGGCCTGAACCGCGACACGTTCCAGCTGCTGCTTGAGTATGCGCGGGCCTACGGCTCCGGCGCGGTCACCGATGAGGATGCGGCGAAGATGATCAAGGTCTACAAGACCCTGCACGTCAAACGGCAGATGCTCCTGAACCGCTACATCGATGAGGTGGCCGAGAAGATGTCCCCGGTGACCGCCATGCGCTTCCTGCAGATCGAAGAGCAGCTGGATGCGGCGGACATGCTGGAAACCGGGCAACGCATCCCGTTGGTGGGCAAGGCCAAGATGTGACGGCCGCTGCATGAGGCCACGGGCCGGCGGTTCAGCCTGGCGCGTGGTCTGCTTTTCCTCGCAATACTTCCTCGAAACACCTCCTCAATGTCTCTCTCGATGCTCGCTCGCGGCGTGATGCCGCAGGCGGGCCGTTGTCTGCTGATCGGCTACAGTCCTCAAGACCCTTCATTGCTCCCCCTCAAACACGAAGTTTGACGCGAGCGCACACAGGGGGAGGTTGCGCAGGGCTGCTTGTTTGTTGTGCAGATTGCACCAAAACAGTCGGATCGTGGTGCATTTTGTACCTTGTTGCGTGGCGACAGCGCGACTTACCATGATCGCATGATCAAATCACATGATCAGGTCTCTATAACACAACAACAGGAGGCGACATGTCTTCTCACGCAGTTCTTCCCACCGAGCCGCTGGATGTCCTGATCATGGGCGCTGGCGTGTCCGGCATCGGCGCCGCGGCTTATCTGCGACGCAACCAGCCGGGCAAGGCCTTTGCGATTCTTGAGTCTCGTGAGCGAGCGGGGGGAACGTGGGATTTGTTTCGCTACCCTGGCATCCGTTCCGACTCGGACCTGTTCACCTTCGGTTTCGATTTCAAGCCCTGGACCAAAGACAAATCCCTGGCGGACGCCAAGGACATCCTCGAGTACCTGAGCGAGACGGTCGACGAGTACGGGCTGGAGCCCTACATCCAGTACCAGCAGAAGGTCGTGTCGGCCAACTGGCAGAGCGAAAAAGGCCTGTGGGCGGTTCAGGTCGAGGACGGTCACCTGGGCGTCACCCGTACGGTTGAGTGCCGCTGGCTGTTCGGCGCCGGCGGCTATTACCGCTACGACCAAGGCTTCAGCCCGCGCTTCGAGGGCGCGGAGCAGTTCAAGGGCCAGATCGTTCACCCGCAGCACTGGCCGGAAGACCTGGACTACACCGGCAAGCACGTGGTCGTGATCGGCAGCGGCGCCACGGCGGTGACGCTGATTCCGGCCATGGCGGACAAGGTGGCCAGCATCACCATGCTGCAGCGCACGCCGTCCTACATCATCAATCAGCCGGCCAAGGATGCCGTGGCCGCGTTCCTGCGCAAAGTGCTGCCGGCGCAGACCGCCTATTCGTTGACCCGCTGGAAGAACGCCAAAATCACATTGGGCTTCTGGGGTTTCTGCCAGCGTTTCCCGAAACTCGCCCGCAAGCTGCTCCTTTGGCTGACCCGTCAGGAACTGCCGAAAGACTATCCGGTGGACGTGCACTTCAACCCGCCGTACGACCCTTGGGACCAGCGGCTGTGCTCGGTGCCGGAAGGGGATCTGTTCAAGGCCATCAGCGCGGGCAAGGCGTCCGTGGAGACCGACCACATCCAGCGGTTCACCGAGTCGGGCGTGCTGCTCAAGTCCGGAAAGGAACTGAAGGCCGACATCATCGTCACGGCCACGGGGCTCAATGTGCAGCTCTTCGGCGGCATCACCCTGCACAAGGACGGCCAGCCGGTGACCCTGAGCCAGACCCTGGCCTACAAAGGCATGATGCTGTCCGGTGTTCCGAACTTCGCCTTCGCGGTGGGCTACACCAACTCGTCCTGGACGTTGAAGGTGTGCCTGCTGTGCGACCACTTCTGCCGTCTGCTGGGTTTCATGGACGAGCAGGGCCACACCGTCTGCGAGCCCCAGGCGCCTGAAGGGATCGAGACCCGTCCGCTGCTGGACTTCGGTGCCGGCTACGTGCAGCGCGCCCTGGACGGCATGCCGCGCCAAGGCCCGTGCGAGCCGTGGGTGATGTCGATGGACTACTTCCGCGACGTCAAACTGCTGCGTCGCGGGACGGTGGCCGAAGACTGCCTCAAGTTCACCTTGGCACCTGCTGTCCGCCGGCAGGAAACCGTCGGCCTGGAGCCTGTGAGTGAAGGTCGATGAGCAAAGACAACTTCTGTGAATTGGCGGGCAAGGGACGTCTCTGTTACCGCAGCTACGGGGCTGAAGCCGACCCGGCCGTGATCCTGGTGGTGGGCCTGGGGCTGCAACTGACCTACTGGCCGCAGGCGATCATCGCCGGCCTGGTCGGCCAGGGTCTGCGCGTCATCACCCTGGACAACCGTGATTCGGGCCGGTCCTTCTTCACCGATGCGACGCCGCCGACGGTCTTGCAGCAGTTTTTCCGCAAGGCCACTGACGGCTACGACCTGGGCCACATGGCGGATGACGTGATCGGGCTGATGGACAGCCTGCAGCTGGAAGCAGCGCACGTGGTGGGGATGTCCATGGGCGGCATGATCGCCCAGACGCTGGCGGCGCGTTACCCGCAGCGGGTCATCACCCTGACCTCGATTTTTTCCACCACCGGATCGCTCCGCGTGGGGCAGCCGGCACTCAAGGCGCTGATGAAGCTGCTGCGTCGCCCGCCCAGGAACCAGACGGAAAGCGTACGGGACTATGTGGACATCATGCGCGTCATCGGCTCCACGCTGGAGTGGAGCGAAGACAGCTTGCGCAGTTATGCCGCGCAAGCCTGGGGTCGGGGAGGGGATGAGCTGAACAATGTGGGAACCGCCAGGCAGATCGGCGCCATCATCAACTCGGGTGACCGCACCCATGAACTGAAGCAAATAAGGTGCAGCACACTGGTCATTCACGGGGATAAGGATCTGATGGTCGCCACCAGCGGAGGGTTCGCCACCGCCGACGCTATCCCCGGATCGAAGTTGGTTCTTCTGCCGGGCATGGGGCATGACTTTCCCAACTCGCTAAACGACACGCTACTTTCGCTATTGGCAGGGCATATGCTGTAAGCAGCATTTGTCTCATTTAGGGGAGTGCAGTTTGCTCCCCTCTTTTTACATGCTCACGTTTGAATTTTTTTATTTCTGCTTCGCCTGCCTTATTTCAAATGACGCGTTCAACTAGTCATTATTTTTTGCGCACTCGTTTTATAACTTTCTCACCGACTTGAAGTTGCCTGCTCTCTATTGCGCCGGCGTTATGTTTATTTCTCGACAACGCTGTCGAGCGGGCAGGGGACAGACGCAATCGGAAACTTGAAAAGTTCTGAGCGTCAGGGTCCCGCGCCGGCTTCTTATGACGTTCTGGCTGCTTCGGGAGCCTTTTCGAAAGTCGCCACCAACAGCTTCAATGCCTGACAGGCCGCGTCGGTGTCCGTCTTCAGACGCTCCGCGTCGCTGTGGGCGGACCAAGCGACCAGCAGCCCGTCGAGCAGATTGATCAGCAAACGGCTGACGGTGACCAACGCGGTTTTGTCCAGCCCCGCGCCCACGACCTTTTCGATGGCCTGCTCTGTCGCCCGGCCGGCATCGGCATAGATCTGGGTCGCCATGGCCGGATTGTTGCGCAACGACCAGGTGAAAAGCTCGGACTGCGCAATGGCCAGATCAGGGTGGGTCATGAACCAGTCGACCGCCTGGCGCAGCATTTCCCCCACGGCTTCGGCGGCGGTGGCGCCCGTCGGAATCTGCTCCAAAGCCTGTTGCGGCGTGTTGATCAGCGACTCGTACACCGCATAGAACAGTTCATCCTTGGTGTGGAAGGTGTAGTGCAACGACGCCAGCGGAGACTCGGCCTCTGCGGCGATCCGGCGAGTCGTCGCGTTGGCGGCGCCGTACTTCGCGATCACCTTCACGGTGGCGTCGATGAAATCTTGTCTGCGCACTTCCGCGCCCATTCTGGCCATAGGCTCAGCCTCCTTTTCGGTGTTTCCGTCAGTAACCCGGTTCAGTGTCTGCGGGGATGGATGCTAACGCATGGCTGCGTCTCAATCCATGCGTGCTTGGGCAGGGATCAATGATTTCCTTTCCTGCCATGTGAGTGTTTCGTAAGTACCCGGCCTGAAGTGACACATCAAAGAGAACTCCGGAAAAAAGTGGGTAGGTTGGTATCGCTTATATCCAACTTACAGGGTTCAGGCATTCAACTTTCTCGGTTTTGCGCCTCCTCAAAGAATGGCATGTGTATTGCTTTAATCAAGCGACCTGATCAAATGATCATATCGAGCGATCAAAATTGTCCTTTATATAGCCAAGTCTGTGGAACGGCCTCTTTCTGACGTGAAATCCAATAGGCAGGAATTGATAAATGCAAACACTCACACTCAAGACTTTAAGCAGCAGCGATTCTGTCGAGGCGGTGGTCGAAACCATTAAGCGTGACGGCGGCGTCATCATCTCCGATTTTGTTTCGCAGCAAACGCTGCAGGCCCTTAAAGAAGAACTCGACCGTTACCTGAACGCCACGCCTTGCGGTGTCGATCCCTACTTTGCGGGCACCCAGACCCGGCGTGTCGCGCGCATTTTCGAACGCAGCGACACCGCCATCGAGGTCGCGCTGAACCCGCTCTTCATCGAGACGGCCAGAAAAATCCTGCAGACCCCGACCCACGTATGGGTGGGCAGCGACCGCATCCCGATCGAACCCAACATCCAACTGAGCATGACCCAGGCGATCCAGATCGGATCGGGGCAAGGCTTGCAGCCTCTGCACCGCGACGATGCCACCTCGCTCTGGCGTCACCCGCAGTTCGGCCGCGAGGCCCGGTTGCAGATTATGGTGGCCATCACCGACTTCACCGAAGAGAACGGCGCAACGCGCGTCATCCCCGGCAGCCACACCTGGGACGACGAGCGCATGCCGACCCAGGAAGAAACCGTGGCGGCCGAGATGAAGGCCGGTTCCGCACTGTTGTGGATGGGCTCGGTGTACCACGGCGGCGGGGCCAACACCACGGCGCAGCCACGCACCGGCCTGACCATGGCCTACGACCTGGCCTTCTTGCGGCTGGAAGAAAACCATTTTCTGTCGATCCCGATCGAACGCGTCCGGCAACTGCCCAGCGAGCTGCAACGCCTGCTGGGCTGGAGCGCCAGCAGCACGCTGCTCGGCTGGGTGGAAATCGACGGGCAGATGCGGGACCCACAAGAACTGCTTGCCCTGGAGTCCTTCTCCGAGGTCGGGAAAGGCATCTAAGCCCCCACAGAAAGGCCCTGCCGGCAACACGGTCAGCCCGCTGACCGAACGGCGACGACACGCTCCCTTTGGGCGGCGCGTGCCGTCGTGCCCGGTGGGATGGATGCACAGAGGAGCGAAACAGATGAATGCCTCAAACAACGCGATCGGCAACAGCGGTGCCGGACCGCTGAAATTTCGCAGCCTGGGCGGCTGGGTGGAGCGCCCGATCGACCTGCAACCGGAACTCGTCGGCGACGAACAGGCCGATGTGATCGTGGTCGGTGGCGGTTTCGCCGGGATGTCGACTGCGCTCGAACTGAATGCGGCCGGCGCCAAGGTCATTGTCCTGGAACAGGAGTTCGCCGGGTTCGGCGCCAGCGGACGCAACGCCGGCTATCTGCTCGGCAGCATGGGCATCGAGTTTGACCTCTTCGTCAAACGCGTCGGACTGGAAAGGGCCCGGCAGTTCGTCCGGCTCTACGACGACGGGGTGATCTATGTGGAAAGGCGCTTGACGGAGCTGGGCATCGACTGCGACTACAACCCCTCCGGCGTCATCCGCGCAGCGGTCCATCCTTCCCAGGAAAAGCGCCTGCGCGCCAACATGAAGCTGGGGCATGAGTTGGGTTCGGTGACGCGCTTCATCGACCCGGCGGAAATGCGTGCCCGTGAAATCCCGCCGGCCTTCCTGTTCGGGAGCGGGCAATGCGGCGGCACCCTGAACCCCGGCAAGTACATCTCCGGCCTGCGCCGCGCGGCGCTCGCCGCCGGCGTGAAACTGTACGAACGCACGCCGTTGCTGTCCTTCAGCGAAGGACCGTCCATCACCTGCAAGACCCCGTCGGGCAGCGCGACCGCACCGGTCATGGTGCTGACGACCAACGCCTACACCCCCCAGTTGGGGCTGCTGCGCAACAAGGTGGCGCCGATCCGGGTGTCGGCGATCGAAACCCAGCGACTCTCGCCGGAGCAATTGGCGTCCCTGGGCTGGAAGAACCGGGAAGGGCTGATCACCCCGCACTTCACCATGGAGAGCCACCGCCTGACCGCCCACGACACGATGGTGCTGACCACCAAACAGCTGGGCTACGCCTACGGTTCCAAGACCCCCAATGTGCCGGACGACAGCGCTTATGCCGCGTTGGTGCGCGGGCTGCGCGAGCGCTTTCCCACCTTGCAGGGCCTCGGCATCCAGCATTGCTGGAGCGGCTACATCAGCGCGGCCTACGACGCATTGCCCGTGGTCGGCACGACCGGCGAGAAACACAACATCTTCTATGCGGCGGGCTGCTCCGGCCACGGCCTGGCCTCGCAATCGGTGATGGGCTCGTACCTCGCCGCACGGATCAACGGCACGGATCCCTCGCACCTGACGGCGCTGGAGCACAAGACGCCTTCGATGCTGCCCGAGCCGTTCCAGTGGTGCGCGTTGAAGACGGCGTTTGCGGCGGCCAAATGGATGGATGAACGAACCAACCGCAAAGTCCGCGAGGACAGCGCCCGCAAGCGCTGAAAACCCTGGCGCAGGTAAGGCGCCACAACACTATAAGAGGCTGTCATTGTGGAACTGATCGATGCGTGCGCACTGGTCTCGTGCATTGTCCTGGTGATTTCCGGGCTGTGCTACGGGGTGGGATTCATCAGAAAAGGCAATTACCTGCTGGGGCTGGAGTTCCTGATCGTGGGTATCTCTGCCACGAACTTCACCACTTACATCGCCACGGGCTGGAAAGGCAATTACGAGGTCGCGCTGTTTCTCGACGCCTTTTCGCGGGGCGTCGGCGTGCCGATCATCGCCACGCTGGGATTGATGGCCGTCACCCATGGTTACAAGCCATCCCGGGCGAAAGACATCACGCTGTTCGTCGGCGGATTTGCCGCGACCTTTTTCTACTACCTGTCCGACTTCACCAAAGGGGCGCTTCCTTACTTCTACGTGGTGATGTGGTCTCTCTACACCGTGTACCTGTGCTACTTCACGTGGCGGCTGGTGCGCGCAGGCGCCGGCTTCCATGCGCTGGCGACCGCGCTGGGCGGGGTGGCGGGGCTGACCATCGCGCTCAGGTATGACTTCTTCCCCATCGCCGGGGATGACACCAAGTTGGTGTTCATGACCCTCGCTTTCCTGACCTGGTCCTACTCGATCGTGCAGTCGTATTACGCCTACGGCGCCTTGGAGCGAACCCGCAAAGTGGCTTCCCGCTCGCTGCTGGGCGCCAGGTAAGGCTCAAGCCTCGCGATGAGGCGGATGTGTAGGACAGCAATCAAGTTCAAACAATAACAAGGTTGATTCTGGAGGTTTGCCATGCGTCGTTTCGGATTCGCTTGCTTTGGCGTCGCCCTGACCCTGAGCACCATCTACGTACTGAAAACAGAGTTTGTGAGGCTGTCACCCATGCCGCCGACCAAACATCCGATCGTCAGCATGAGCGATCTCTTCAAGCATATGTGAAGCGGGCAGGACAGCCCGACCCGATTCGAATTGCCGACGCGCGCCGACACAGAAGGTTCTACGCCGGTGCAAAAGGGATCGGGGCGCCCCGTGGCGGGGCAGCGCGAGGCGGAACACCGGGTGCGTACGGAGTGGGGCCTGAAATGGCCCTTGGGGCCCGAAGGGTCGAGTGAATCTTCGTAACAGGTGTTTCCATATTTTACAGAGCAGTGCGGGCCGTCGACGCACACAAATTCACAGCCAACCCATAACCCATTGATACGCCTGCGAAAAATCCAAATCCACGGATTTTGGCATATGGCTTGCTTTTCTGATCTTCGGACTTGATCAAATGATCATGTCAGGTGATCTACCCATGAGGCATCCAGCTTTTCTTGCATTTGGCGGTCGAGCCGCCGGTTAAAGCCCCCTGAGGATCTTGCAATGAATGACGTAGTTGAACATCCAAAAGGCGCAGTCTTTCCCCGTCATGCCATCCGGCAACTGATCGTGGGGATCGCTGCAGCGACGGTGGTGTTTTCGGCCCAGGCCGAGAGCGTGGAGCCCGCCATGCTGGGGACGAAGCTGACCCCCTTGGGCGGTGAGGTCGCCGCCAGCAAAAGCGGAGACATTCCGGCCTGGACGCAGCCGGGGCCCCAGGGCGCGGGATGGAGTTACGGGCAGGTCCGTGGCGACTTCTGGAAGTTCAAGGGCGACAAGCCCCTGTACAGCATCGACTCGAACAACGTCGTCCAATACGCCGCCAAGCTGTCTCCCGGCCAGCTTGAGCTGTTCAAGAAGATTCCCGGCTACCGCATGGATGTCTACCAGACCCGCCGCACCTGCGGCGCGCCGGACTTCGTGGCCGAGAACACCAAGCAGAACATCGGCTTCGCCAAGCTTGACGCCGCGGGGCTCGCCCTCGAAGAAGCCCATGTGCCCGGCATTCCGTTTCCTGCCCCCAAGAACGGCGCCGAGGTGATGTGGAACATGAAGATGCGTTACCGCGGCGTCGGCGTCGAAATCCCGCGCAGCGTTTCCGGGATCTCGCCGCGCAAGGGCGGGGAGTGGTCACGCCAGTCGGTGGACATATTCTTCTTCACGCCGTGGGGCAAGAAGGGCAGTGCGCTGTTCTCGTCGGTCGGGCGCCTGGAGAACGCCACCTTCTTCAACTACCTGGAGCCGGCGGCGCTGGCCGGTCAGGCCGCGGTGCAGACCGCCGTCGCCGGCGAACAGGCCACCACCTTCTACTACTTCCCCGGCCAACGCCGTGTGCGGCGCATGCCGTCGTACTCCTACGACGCGCCGCAGATCGGCCTCGACAACCAGTACACCGTCGATGAAGGGAACGTGTTTTTCGGCACCATGGACCGCTTCGACTGGAAGCTGGTCGGCAAGCAGGAGCTGCTGGTGCCCTACAACATGTTCGGCGCCTACGACACCGCCGCCAAAGTGGAAGCCTTCGCCGGCAACGACTCGGTGGCGCCGCAGGCACGCCGCTATGAGCTGCACCGCGTTTGGGTCGTCGAAGCCAACGTGCGCCAGGGCATGCGCCACCAGGCGCCGAAGCGTCTGTTCTACATCGACGAGGACAGCTGGAACGCGGTGATGGCCGTCGACTACGACAAGCAGGGGCAGATCTGGAAAGTGCGCGAAGGGCTCTCCACGCCCGTGTACGAAACCGGCACCTGCGATGTGGAAGCCCAGATCCAGTACAACCTGGTGGACGGCCGCTACCTCTTCGACATGACCACGGTCGGCGCGGGCAAGAGCGACATCCGCTGGCTCACCGAGGACAACGCCAGCCCGCGCCTGAAAAGGGATTTCTTCACCTCCGATAACCTGCGAGCCATCAGCGAACGCTAACGAACGTCGTCAGATCGAGAGCCAGCATGAAAAAAACAATTACGAAAGCTTCAGGCCTTGTCATCGCGTGCGCCACCCCATTTGCAATGGGCTTCACGTTTGAAACCGAAACGATCCGCGGCTCGTTCGACTCCACGATCACCGCAGGCATGGGCCTGCGCACGGAGTCGCGCGCCTGCAACCTGATCAACCAGGGCGTCACCGGGCACAACGCGCCCTCGGGCTGCCTGGCACAGAGCTCGGGTGTCGCCGACCAGGGCGACCTGAACTACGACCGCGGCGACCTGTTCACCAACTACCTCAAAGGCACGCACGAGCTGCTGCTCAAAATGCCCAACGACGTCAGCTTCTTGGCGCGCGGCAGCTGGATCCGCGACTTCGCCGCCACCGACACCACCGGCACCCAGTCCTTCAACACCCCCGCGAGCGTCGGCAGCGACGGCCTCAGCGACTCTGCCCACGACGACCTCGCGTTCAAGGCCCGACTGCTCGACCTGTGGGTGAGCAAGGGCTTCGACGTGGGCGAACAGCGCGTCCGGGCGCGCCTGGGCAACCAGGTGATCAACTGGGGCGAAAGCCTGTTCGTGGCCGGCGGCATCAACAACACCAACGCCTACGACTACCAGGCCCTGGCGCGCCCCGGCGTCCAGCTCAAGGAGGCCGTGCTGCCGGCGCCGATGCTCAGCGTCGCTTCCGGCCTGGGCTCGGGGCTCAACATCGAGACCTACTACCAGTTCGGCTGGAACAAGAGCGAATTGCCGCCGGTGGGCAGCTACTGGTCCACGAGCAACGGCCCGGGCAAGGGCATGGGCGATTACGGGTTCTCCGACAAGAAGGCCCGCGACAGCGGCCAGTGGGGCCTTTCGCTGCGCTGGCAGCCGGAGGACAGCGACATCAACTACGGCCTGTACGTGATGCGCTACCACGACAAGTTGCCGACTTTGAGCGTGGCGCTCGATCCGAACACCTTCGCCGTGGCACCCACCTGGGAGTACCAGGAAGACCGCATGATGTACGGCGTCAGCGCGAACATGCCGATCGGCGACTGGGCGGTCGGCACTGAGCTGTCGTACCGGCCCAAGGATGCGGTGATGCTCAATCCGGTCGTCGACCTGTGCGCGAACAACGGCGGCAAATGCTGGAAGGACGAAAAGAAATTCCAGTGGCACCTGACCGGCCTGTACAGCTTCACGCCGTCCAACTCGCCGACGCTGCTGGACTTCACCGGGGCCAGCACCGGCACCTTGCTGTCGGAACTGGTGGTCATCAAGTACCCGGGGCTGCATGACGAGGTCAACGGCGAGCCGCTCGCGCCCGGCCTGAACACGTGGCAACTGGATCCGGCGATCCCGCCCAAGGCCCACGGCAACAAGACGTCCTCGGGCATCAACCTGGACATGAGCCTGACCTACGACGGTACGTTGCTGCCGGGCTGGCAAGTCACGCCGGGGATCTTCTACTCGCGCTCGCTGGGGGGACGCACGCCGAACCTCACCGCCACCTTCACGGAAGACGCCAGCAGCATGAACCTGTACCTCAACTTCGTGCGCAACCCGGCCAGTTGGCAGGTGAACCTCAACTACGCCAAGTTCATGGGCGGCGACACGCCTTACGACCAGCTCTACCGTGACCGAGATTATGTCGGCATCGCGATCTCCCGCTCATTGTGAGGCCTGCCGTGAATGGTTCTGTGAAATTGACTGAAGCAAGGACGCGCGGCCTGCTGCCGCGCGTCGAGGGCGTCCTGTTCGGGCATCGCCGGCTGGTGCTGGCGAGCCTGGCCGTCTTCACCCTGATCATGGCGTGGTTCGCCGTACAGCTGCGCATGGATGCCGGCTTCGAAAAGCAACTGCCCATCGGCCACGAGTACATCAAGACCTTCGAGGCCTACCGCAACGACCTGATGGGCGCGAACCGCCTGACCATCGTGGTCAAGGCCCGTCACGGCGCGATCTGGAGCGCGCCGGGCCTCAAGCGGCTCTACGACGTCACCCAGGCGATCACCTTCCTGCCCGGCGTGTCCCGCAGCAGCGTGCGTTCGCTGTGGACGCCCAATGCCTTCGTCAACGAGATCACCGAAGAGGGCTTCCGGGCCGACCCGTTGGTGCCGGGGACGGTGACGCCCGAACGTCTGGACGATGAAATCATCGCGACCATCGCCAACTCCAGCGCCCAGGGTGGCTTCATCGGCACCCTGGTCTCGCGGGATCAGAGCAGTGCGATGATCACCGCGGAGCTCAATGAGTTCGACGCCAACGGCGCCCACCTGGACTACGTCGCGTTCAACCACGCGCTGGAAAAGGAAGTCCGGCAGCGCTTCGAGGACGGCGATTTCGAGATCCAGATGATCGGCTTCGCCAAGCAGATCGGCGACATCGCCGACGGCGCTTCGGCGGTGCTGGAGTTCTGCCTGCTGGCGTTGCTGCTGACGGCGGCTGCGGTCTACTGGTACTGCCACTCGCTGCGCTTCACCTTGCTGGCCTTGGTGTGCTCCCTGGCGTCGCTGGTGTGGCAGTTCGGCAGCCTGCGCCTGTTGGGCTACGGCCTCGATCCGCTGGCGGTGCTGGTGCCGTTCCTGGTCTTCGCCATCGGGGTGTCCCATGGCGTGCAGCAGATCAACTTCATCGTGCGTGAGATCGCCGTCGGCAAGAGCGCCGAGCAGGCGGCGCGCGCAAGCTTCACCGGGCTGCTGGTGCCCGGCACTTTGGCGCTGGTGACGGCGCTGGTGTCCTTCGTGACGTTGCTGCTGATCCCGATTCCCATGGTGCGGGAGCTGGCGATCACCGCGTCGCTCGGTGTGGCCTACAAGATCGTCACCAACCTGGTGATGCTGCCGTTGGTGGCGTCCTTGCTCAAGGTGGACGACAAGTACGCTGCCGCGCAGGAAGTCTCCCGCCAGCGCCGCACCCGCTGGCTGCACGGCCTGAGCCGGCTCGCCGAGCGGCGCAACGCACAGTGGGTGCTGGGCGTGGCCTTGGCGGTCTTCGTGGTGGCGATCTGGCAAAGCCATGACCGGGTCGTCGGCACACTGCAGGCCGGCGCCCCTGAGTTGCGCGAAGACTCGCGCTTCAACCGCGACGCCGTGTCCATCGCCAGCAACTACGACATCGGCCTCGATTGGCTTAGCGTGGTGTTCGAGGCCAACCGTGACAGCACCGGCGAAGACAGCCAGGCTGCCTGCGAGAACGTCGCGGCGGGGCAGTACCAGGACCGTTTCGTCTGGGCCATGCAGGGCGTGCCCGGGGTTTTGTCCGTCGCCTCGTTCTCGTCCACCATGCGCCAGTTCAACGAGGGCTACAACGAAGGCAACCCGAAGATGGGCGCGGTGCCCATCGACCCGATGAACTACGCCGCACTGGCCACCGAAGTCGCGCGCACACCCGGGCTGATGCGTTCCGATTGCAGCATGTCGGCGGTGCACCTGTATCTGGCCGATCACAAGGCCACCACGATCAACCGGGTGGTGGACGCGGCCAAGGCCTTGCGCAGCGAAAACCCGTCGCCCGACGTCACGGTGCGCCTCGCTTCCGGCAACGCCGGCGTGCTGGCCGCCATCAACGAAGAGGTGGAGAAGAGCGAAACCCCGATGCTGCTGTACGTCTACGCCGCCATTGCGTTGCTGGTGTTCGTCGTCTACCGCGACTGGCGGGCGGTGCTGGTCTGCTGCCTGCCGCTGACCATCGGCACCTTCATCGGCTACTGGTTCATGAAGGAACTGCAGATCGGCCTGACCATCGCCACCTTGCCGGTGATGGTGTTGGCGGTGGGCATCGGCGTCGATTACGCGTTCTACATCTACAACCGCCTGCAACTGCACCAGGCTTTTGGCCAGCCCATCACCAAAGCCGTGGAGCATGCGTTGCTGGAAGTCGGCATGGCGACCATCTTCACCGCCATCACCCTGGCGATCGGCGTCGCCACCTGGGCGTTCTCCGACCTCAAGTTCCAGGCCGACATGGGCAAGCTGCTGGCGTTCATGTTCATCGTCAACATGGTCATGGCCATGACCGTGCTGCCGGCCTTTGCGGTCTGGCTGGAACGGGTTTTCCCGCGCAGGCGCCCCGTGCGCATGATCGGCGCGCTGATGCATTGAGGAGAGAGTCATGCGTAACGGTTTTTTGTCCATCGGCGTGTTGATCGCCGCAATGCTGCCGCCGTTTTCCTTGCAGGCTAAGCCGTTGCAGGTGGTGCCGGCGGTGCAGTCGGAACATGCCAGCCAGGCCACCATGCTCGATGCGGTCTGGGCCGGCGAGCGGGTGGTCGCGGTCGGCGACCACGGGATCGTGCTGCTGTCGGACGACCACGGTAAAAGCTTTCGCCAGGCCAGCTCGGTGCCCCTGTCCACGCCGCTGACGGGGGTTTCGTTCGTCGACGCCAAACGGGGCTGGGCCGTGGGCCATTGGGGCGCGATCCTGGTGACTGCGGACGGCGGCGACTCCTGGCAGGTCCAGCGCATGTCCAACGAAGAGGACCGGCCGCTGTTCGCCGTGCATTTCTTCAATGCCCAACAAGGTGTCGCCGTGGGGCTGTGGTCCCTGGTGCTGACCACCGAGGACGGCGGACTGACGTGGACGGAGCAGACCTTGCAAGCGCCACCCGGTTCGAAGAAGGCGGACCTCAATCTGATGGGGCTGTTTGCCGATGGCCAACACAAACTCTATGCCACCGCCGAACACGGCCAGGTTCTGCTTTCCGAGGATGAAGGCAAAAGCTGGCGGTACATCAGCACCGGTTACGAGGGCACGTTGTGGTCCGGCGCCGTGTTGGCGGACGGCAGCCTGCTGCTGGGCGGCCAGCGCGGCACGCTGATGCATGGCACGGCCGAGGGCAAGGACTTTCGCCGAGTGCCGACCCAGAGCAAAGGTTCCGTCACCTCGGTGGCGGTGTCCGGCGGTCGGGTGCTGGCGGTCGGGCTGGACGGGCTGATGATGAAGAGCAGCGATGGGGGAGAGCGCTTCGAGGAGAGTCAGTCGGTGGATGGACTTTCGCTGACGGCGGCACTGCTCGACCCGCAAGGGGCGCCGGTGCTGTTTTCCCGCCGTGGCGTGTTGCTCACGTCGTCGACAGGGCAGTGAAAACGGTTCGGGGGAAGGCGGTTGCCTTCCCCCGAACCTTTTGCATCGGTCAGAGCTTGAGGTCAGAGCTTGAGATAATCCGCCAGGTCCGCGTAGTCATGCTGCCACAGACCCGGGCTGGCAAGGGGGTACTGCGAACGGAAGCCGATGATCTTCTGCACGCGAGGGGAAAGGGTTCTGACCACTTCAAGCGGCACGATCAACGGATAGGCTTCCTCGGGCGTCAAGATCGAGGCCTGCAGCGGGATCGTCAGGCCACGACGGAATTGGTCGGCCGTGACGTTGGCGCCGCCGCCATGAACCACTTTGCCCCCGAACAGCACGGCGTCACCGGCCTTCAGCTCGACGGGAATGGTCATCTCGGGCGATCCCACATCCTCGAAATTGTCCCAATCCTGGCTGCCTGGAATCACCCGAGTCGCGCCGTTTTCTTCGGTGAAGTCGGTCAGGGCCAGCATCAGGTTGGTGATGGCTCGCGGCGCATGCTTGTCCATGGCCACGAACGGATAGTACTGGGCCGAGTCCCGATGCAGCATCTGCGCGGTGTTGCCCGGGCCGATCTCGATGAGTTGCGCGGTGGTCAGCCACCAGTCGCCGCATTCCGACTCGTAAAGTTCACGGCCGATTTCGTGGAAGAGGTCATCATCGAGGATCTCTTCGCGGAATGTCTTGCTGTAGGTAATGAGGTTGGTGAGCCGCTTGGTTTGATAGCCATGAAAATCCTTGACCAACTGAAGTTCATGTTTCGAACCGGCATTCAACGCCGCAAGCGGTGCGTCCAGTTCGTGGTTGAGGCGTGCGACTTGCTCCGGCGTCATGAAGCCCCGGATGATGACCGCACCCGCGCCGTCACTGAGCGAGACGATTTCCTGCGCTGAGTTTGAGCGGGTGACGATAGGCAGGCTGGCGGTTGAATTTCGATCGCTGGACATTGAAGCGACTCCAATTAAAGAGGAACGGATTTCGCGCAGGCGGGCGCTCAGAGACGCATTGAACTGCGTCACTGGACAGGCCGGCCGTTACGGAAGTGACTGCACTGAACTCAAGACAAGTGTGCAGAAGCAGGGTGCTTCTTTAGGGTCATTTGGTTCAGGCAGTGGGTTCATGCTATTTTTGCCGGGCACTTTCGACAAGATACAAAGTGCACCATTCCAATGGCTTTTTTGGGTTGATTTGAACATAACATGAACACCACCGCACAACCCTGGCCACGCCCGTCGGAAGCCGTTCGCGAGCTCATGCGCAAAGGCGCGGAGAGGGCGCAAAGCCTGCCGCCGGAATGGATCGAGCGCCTGAACCAGTCACTGTTTTCGTCGCCCGAGGACGAGAAGCTGCTGGAGGATCCGGTGATCCTCGCGGCGTGCCGACGGGCCAACCGCTCGGAGCTGCTGCATTGGGCGAACGCCAACATGCAGCGCCCTGGCGAGCCGGTGGGGGTTTATGTGTCCGCCGACATGGTGGACACCGCCCGGGAGCTGGCGCGCAGAGGGCTGTCGGAAGTCCTGATGAACTCCGCCAGAACCACGCAAAGCGCGGCCTGGGAAATGTGGATGAAGATGGCCTTCGGCCTGACGCAGGATCCGGTGCTGCTTGAAGAGTTGCTGGAGGTGTCGTCCCGCTCCATCTCGGAGTTCATCGCCGGCAACATGCGGGTGATCACCCAGATCGTCCTGGAAGAAAAGAGCGCACTGACCCACCACGACCACATCGACAAGCGCAGCCTGGTCACGCGGCTGCTCGATGGCCGCGACGTGGACACCGAACAGTTGAGCCAGCGGCTGGGCTACTCCCTCCAGCAGAAACACTATGCCTACGTCATCTGGAGCGAGATCCAGGATGCCGAGATCCGCCCGCTGGAAGAGATGGCCCGCGCCCTGGCTCGCCTGACCGGCACCGCGGCGCCCCTGATCGTGTTTGCAGGTCCCGCCACCGTTTGGCTCTGGGCCGGCGCGGCAAAGCCTTTGGACCCAAGCTTGCTGCAGGGCGTGGTTCAGCAGTTCCCGAAGATCCGCGCGGCCATCGGCTCTCCTGCGGCGGGCCTGAACGGCTTCCGGCGTTCGCACCTGGAGGCGCTGAACACGCAAAGCCTGGTGGGGCGCCTGGCCGGCGCGCCGGCGGTCACCCGCATCGACCAGGTGCGGATGGTTTCCCTCATGACCCAGGACGCCCGGGCGTCCAAGCAGTTTGTGGTGAGTACCCTCGGTCGGCTGGCGACCGAGTCCACGGTGCTTCAGCACGCACTGCATGCGTTCCTGGCCAACGGTTGCAACATCACCCAGACCGCCGAGGCCCTGGGCACCCACCGCAATACGTTGCTGCGCCGTCTGGAGCGGGCCCAGGACCTGTTGCCCATCGAGTTTGCCGACCACCGTATCCAGATTGCCGCAGCCCTTGAACTGTTGATCTGGAACACCCCGCTGAATGAAGACGACAGCCTTGCGTGAGTCGGTTCCGCTCACGGTTCTGCCATTCGGTTCCTATATTGTTGATCATCCCTGTTTGCTGTTTTTGAGGAGCTGTCGATGCACCCCGTAACCCCGGCAGAAGAACGTCGTTTCGCATTCGAAGCCCGCCGCCTGACCATCGAAACGCTGGTCAAAATCTATCTTGAGCAAATTTCCGTCTCGCGCGGATTGGTGACGGTGTACCTGCGCCTGATGTTCACGCTGTCGCTCGGCGCGTTGGCCGGCGTAGTGACGCTGTACGGCGCGATACTGCGCTTCAGCGTGTCCGCCAGCCTCGACATGATCACTGCGCTGGAGGCGGGGTGCGCGGTCATGGCCCTGGGCTCGCTGGTGGCTTCCGCCATGCTCTCGGCCCGCGCCTTGCAGCAAGGCGCGTTCGACGCGGCGCCGTTCCTGCATGATCCGTTTCCCAATGCAGGCTCGGTGATCGACTCGATCTTCGAGTCGAAGGACCTCGACGAGCAGCAGATACTCGAACGGCTGTATTTCGCGGTCGGCAAAGTGGTCGAGCATCAGCCCAAGCTTCGGGTCAGCACGCGGGTGACGACGATGCTGCTGATCTTCGGGCTGCTGATGACCGGGGCTTCATTCCTGATTTGAGGTTTCGGCGCAGGGCCTTTCCCCTTTAGAGTTGCACCCGACGCAACCGGCCGCGCAGCGGCACCACGCCGCCCTCCGGCGTGGGCAGCGGCCGGCCCGTCAGGCCCATGCCTTCGCTGATCAGCACCGCGTCCTGCAGCACGCACAGGTTGGAGGGGGTGTCGAGGTCGCGGGCGAGCACGGTCACTTGGGCGGTTGTCAGGTCGCAGCGCAGCAGCCGTCCGCTGAATCGGGTGAAGCCGCCGTGCCGGGGCTCGCCTTGCCAGTCGGCGGTCAAGGGTTGCTGCAGGCGCTCGCAGAGTTCCAGCACCAGTACATCCCCCTCGGGGCTCAGGGCCAGCCCGGTGGGCAGTTGCAGGCCGTCGATCAGGCGCTCGATCTGCCCGCTGTCCGGCCACACCCGGACCACCTGGCCGGCCTTGTCGGCGAAGTCGATGCCCTTGCGATCCGGATCGCCGTGCAGTTCGCCGGAGAACAGGCTGATCAGCACGGCGTCCGTCGCCGGTTCGTGCACCAGGGTGACGGGCACCGCTTCCTGGCCCTGATCCAGGTCGGGCAACCGGACCAGCACGTGTTCCTCTTGGCCGGGCCTGAACGCCACCAGTTCGTTGGTATCGGGCTTGACTGCCAGCCAGCTGCGGCGCCCCGGGTGGTAGCACAGGGCGTTGAGGTTGCCCCGGCTGTGGCACACCGGTTCCGGCGGGCTGTAGTGCAGGTCGAGCAGTTTGGAGCCTTCGACGTAATCGGTCTGGCTGACCAGGCAGCGGCCGTCACCGAACGCGATGTCCGACAGCCCCATGATTTCGTCCCGCAGCATGCGGGCCTGCATGTTCATGGCGCGGAAACCCTGCGCCA
This sequence comes from Pseudomonas sp. R25(2017), assembly GCF_002112565.1. Classification (NCBI taxonomy): domain Bacteria; kingdom Pseudomonadati; phylum Pseudomonadota; class Gammaproteobacteria; order Pseudomonadales; family Pseudomonadaceae; genus Pseudomonas; species Pseudomonas sp. R25(2017). The sequence goes on along the minus strand of NZ_NEHZ01000025.1, from coordinate 20,049 downwards.
GGGTTTCCCGAGGCAGGTAAGCGCCGGGGGTGTGCGGATCTGGCCGCAGCCGGCTGATCCGGCCGCTGAACGGTTCGTCCGGCAGGCCGGACCCGGCCTCGGCCAGCAGCAGGCTGCCGTCGGCCTCGGCGCAGACGCCGCGGGGGTTCAGCAGGCCTTCGGCGATGATCGTCTGGGGGCGCAGAACCTCGTGGGGCTGCGCCGGGATGTGCATGGGCATGGGTCTCTCTCCGTGGACAAGCGCCGGGTGACAGGCCTGTCACCCGGCGTTCCTGCGTGAAGCGCTGCCGCTTCAGGCCTTGCGTGGCGGGTAGTCGCTCAGGCTGAGCGGGACGGGTGGGTAGTTATGCTTGACCAGCGCGTTCGCCCACAGCTCCAGGATCGCCCGCCGGCTCTGCGGCAGGTCCCGGGTGATGGGCATCGCCAGGGTGCTTTCTTCCTGGTACTCCTTGCTGATCAGCACGATGAACTGGTCGATGGCACCTTCGATCCGCGGCAGCGAATTGAGCGGCATGTACTTGTTCATGATCGGGTACAGGTAATAGAAGGGCTCCAGGATGCGCGGGTAGATGAAGGTCGTCCAAATCAGCTCGCCGGCGTCGGCTTGCCGGTAGATGCTGTTCCACGCATCCACGAAGTCCTGCTCCATCTGCGGCTCCCGCGGCAGGACGCGCAGCGGCGAGAGGAAGTCGAGGTAGGCCTGCCCCGTCTCGAAACTGAAGGGGATGGCCGGCGGCTGCCCGCTGTCGTGCAAGAAGAAACGCAGGGTCGGGAAGCCTGCCGCCCGTCCGGTGACGGTCAACCGGGCAACGCCGTTGGCGTCGGTCTGGATCCGGGTATAGCTGTACTGTACCGAGCCGTTGGGCTCATCCTTCAGTTGCCCTTCTGCCAGGATGGGGTTCTCGTACGACAGGCAGGGGCTCAGGGCCACCGAGCCTGGCGTGGGCAGGTACTGCCGGTAGCTGACCGGCTGCTCGGTGGGGGACGACACGGCTTCGCGGGTCGCGACGAGCTGACGGCCCGTACCTTCGTTGACCTTGCGGGCAACCGCAGGCATGCCTTCGAACTGGGGCAGGTTGGAGGTGTTCTTCGAACGGTCTTGCGGATGATCGATGAACAGGGTGAAGTCGGCGGGGTTGCTGAACGCCAGGTAGTAATCGGACGTGCCGACGAGGTAAGGGTTGTTGTACTCCGCCACCGTCAGCACGGTGCCTTGCGGCGCGGGCTGGCCGTCGCGCTGCACCATGATGTGCAGCGTGCGGCTCTCGCCCACGTCGATGAAGCTGCCGCTTTCGACCACTTCGGCGGTCCACATCTGCTGGGTTGCGGCCACCACGGGGGGAGACGTCTGCAATTGCAGCTCAAGGGTGCCGCTTTGCAGTTGCTTCTGCGCCTCGGCGTCGAGCGGCAGATCGAGGATGCCCGAGCGTTTGTCGAACTCGGACTGCCGGTATTCCTTGAAGCCGAAACCCGCCAACGGGGTGAACTGGTCGCCTTGGCGTATCCCGAGCTTGTAGTTGCCGGCCTCGAACTTTTCCGCCACCGGTATGGGGGCCTTCGAGTCGAACGCGTAGCTGGGGAAGGTGTTCAACAGATCCAGCGACAAGGTGTCGCCATGGGCCTGCGCCGAGATGACGCCCAGCGTCACCTTGTTGTCGGCTTGTCCGATGCCGGTGACGGGAACCGGCTTGGCCGGAACCAGACGCCGGCCCGACGGCGCCGTCGGGTACTCGCCGTCCAGCCACAGGCCCAGGGTGCCTGATGTGCGGCTGTAGGCCGGGTTGAAGAAGATGCTGCCGACGTTGTCCAGCCCTTGCTGGTACATGTCCTGCAGCTTCGCCAACGCCAAGGGCGAATCGGAACGGGTATCGACGAAGGGGTAGTTGTTGAACACGCCGTTCCTGTCGTAGCAGGTCAGGTAGGAGGAAAACCGGAACATCAAGCCTTGGGCGTTCTGCTGTTCCATCTGTTCCTTGAGGTTTCGCAGCAGGGCCGAATCGCCGACGGCCCAGTTCAGGTTCTCTCTCGGGAAGCAGGTTTGCCAGGTGACGGTCACGTAGATCAGGCCGCGCAGCGTCGCCGCCCAGTTGAAGTTGAGGAAGCGGTCCAGCATCCGGTACTGCCGGTTGAGCGTCAGGCCGCACTGGTCGTCGCCCAGCACCAGTTTGTCGAAGTACAGCGCCGTGAAGGTGTTCTCCCAGGGGCTGACGTCGACGAAGCGGGCCGCCGTGGGGCTGGTGCTGCCGAACGGGTTGCCGATCAGGTTGTAGGTCTGGTTGATCAGCGGATCCTGATCGACGTAACCGCCGTTGGGCAACTCGCCGCCGATGATGACGGAGCGGGTCTGGTCGTAGTTGACGGTGCCGCAGGCGTTGTCGCCGAACAGATCCCATTCACCGGGCAGCATGGTGGGGGAGCTCATGCCGACGTTGCCCGGCACCTGGGTGACGTAGGCGGGTGCCTCGTGCAGCACCCGTGGGGTGATGATCCAGGGCATCAGGTCGGCGGCGGCGTTTTCCGGCGTGACGTTGTAGTGCTCCAGGAACCGCCAGTTCATCTCCATCTTCACCGCGTCGTAGAGCGGGTAGGTGTCGTTGTTGTTGGCCGTCGGCGGGTTCCAGAACATATGGCCGTTCATGTAGATGCGGGGGAAGTTCAGTACGCTCATGTCATGCTCCTTAGCGTTGCCACTGGGCGCGCTTCAGCGACCAGACAAAATCCAGTTTGTTGTAACCGGCGAAATCCGATGCCGGCACCAAGGCAGTGGGGTAAACGATGCCTCCTTGCTGTTTCAGAGCGAAATTGAAGTAGCCGTCTTTCTTCGAGTACGCGGCGGTGTCGTGGCAAGCGAAACACGAGGACTGGCTCTGGAAGGCCGACTCCAGCTGAGAGTTGGCGAGCAGGGTGGGGGTCGTCCGAATCTGCGTGCCGATCTGTTCGTATTGCGCCAACTGCGGGAACTGGCCCTGGAACTGCGTGTTGACCGGCTGCGCCGCCGGGGTGGGGCCGGTGCTGTTGGTCATTGGGGTGGGCGGGATCGCATTGGTCACGGTGTACTTGCTGTTGTTGCGGTTCTCGAAGGTGGTCCACACCCAGCCGGGGTTCAGCTTGTTGATCACGTGCAGTGCGCTCAGCGCGGCGTAGCCGACCTGATACCCGTCCTTGTCCTGGTAGTAGGCCTGGCCGATGTAGTAACCGTCGTCTTCCAGCCGCTTCTGGTAGGCCGGGTCATTGCCGATCCACAGCCAGCCGGACTTCAGCTCCCAGGCGTCGGAAGGGAAGGCCAGGTTGCTGGTCAGAGCGTACTGACCGTTCATGTTGTAGACCTGCTTCTCGACGATGTAGTCGAAGGTGCCTTCGCCCATCAGCAACTGGAACCGCACCGGCTTGCCGCGCTCGGCCTCCGGCACGTCACCGCCCATTTCCAGGATCAGCCCGTCCACCTGCTGAATGGCGTTGAGGTTGTGGAACACCCGGTTCAGGTTCATCTTCTGCTGCGTGGCCTTGTCCAGCACGGCCTGGGGCGTCGGCACGCGCTGGGCGTAGGGCAGGGGCTGGGCGCCGTTGCTCAGGTACACCTGGTCCGACGGTTTCATGGTTTCCCAGACCCGGTCGGGGCTGTTCGCGGACGCCGGCTGGTTCAGACAGGCGAACCAGTTCCAGCTCATGGTTTCCGGGCTTTGCGCGAATTCGGCCCGGGTCTTGTTCAGGTCGCCGCCGAATTGCAGGAAGTTGCTGCAATCGAAGGTGTCGTTCGTTCCCGCCTGGGCTAATCCTGCCAGGGTACTGAGAACGGTTATGGAGATGGCTCGCCGCATGTGAGCTCCTTGGCATTGGCCAGGTGGGTGTAGGTCTGCCCCAGGAAATGCCGAAGGAGCAGTTGTTGCACCGCCGTCGCCGCCAAACGCTGCGGCAACGGCAGGTCGCAATCGGTGATGAGCAAAGGGCCGGTCTGTTCGTCGGCAGGCGGCCGGCCATGGCTGCCGCGGACCAGTGCCGTGTCCAGCGGAATCAGATCCATGTAGTAGCGAAAGCCGAGCTTCTTCTGCAGCAGGCGGCGCGCCACTCTCAGTTTCGGAAAACGGATGGCCGGGTCGATGAACAGCTCCAGCGGGTCGTAACCCGGCTTGCGGTGGATGTCCACGGTGCGGGCGAAGTCGGGTGCCTTGCGGTCGTCGAGCCAGTAGCGGTAGTCGAACCAGTGTCCCGCGGCAGCCACGGCCACCAACTCGCCGCTGCGCGGGTGATTCAGCTGGCGGGCGCGCTGTTCGCTGTTGTCCAGCACCTGTTCGATGCCCGGTTCCCGCTGCAGCAGCGCCTTGACCCGAGGGATGTCGCGGGCGTGCTTCACATAGATGTGCGCGACCTGATGATCGACCACCGCGAAGGCGGCGCTGGCCCCCGGATCCAGCAGCTCCCAGGTCAGCGACTGGCGCACCTGCAGCAGGCCTTCCGAACGCAGTGTGCGGTTGATCGACACCGAACGTTCGACGGCTTCGATCCCGTACTCGGACAGCAGCATCACCGCCGCGCCCTGTTCCCGGGCGAAGTCCAGCAGGCGGCCGACCTCGCTGTCGATGGCCTGCACTTCGGCGCCGACCGAAGGATGATCGGGCCCTACCCGTTGCAGGCTGTAGTCGAGGTGCGGCAGGTAGATCAGTTGCAGGTCGGGCCGGTTGAGCCGGAATTCCAGCAGGGCGCAATCGACGATCCAGCGGCTGGAGGCGATGCCGGCCGCCGGTCCCCAGAAGCCCGGGAACGGGAACTCGCCGATCTGCGCCTCGATGCGCTCGTGCAGCCCCGGCGGCGACGAATACAGGCCGAACAGCTTGCGGCCGTCGGCCGGGTAGTGGGGGCGCGGGGTGATCGAGGCGTCCACGTCCGCGTACATGTTGTACCACCAGAACAACTGGCTGCAGCGAAACCCCGGCAGCTCGCGCTTGAGCACGTCCCAGACCTTCTCGCCCTGGATCAGCGCGTTGGGCTGCAGCCAGAAACGCACTTCGGCCTGGTCTCGGAAGTACCAGCCATTGCCGACGATGCCGTGCCCGGAGGGCGGCAGCCCGGTGAGGATCGACGCCTGCACGGTGGACGTGACGGCCGGAAACGACGGTTGCAGGCTGGCCATCTGTGCTGTCTTCAGCAGCGCATTGATGTGCGGCGTGTTGGGCCCCAGCAGCGCCGGGGTCAGCCCGACCACGTTGATCAGCAGCAACGGTTGACGCGGACGGTCAGAGGACATCGGCGCTGATCTCCTGTGCGTGGGCTTTCAGCAGGCGCCGCTGGCGGAGTTGCGCCTCGACCCAGCGCAGCTCGGCGCCGATCCCTTGAAGCAGCGACTGCTCATCGGCGGGCCGCAGCGACGTGGGCAACACGCCCCAACTGTAGGTCTCGACTTCCAGCACCGGACGAAAGTCCCCATGGTCGGCCAGATAGTCGAAGGTCTGCGCCAAGGCGATCTGACTGCCGCTGAGTTCAGGCAGCAGCAAGTGTTCGCTGAACAGCGGCACGTGGAAATGGATCCTCAGCTCGGGGAATCGCCCCGGATGCTTCGCGCAATCGTCGAGCGCAGCGGGCAGGTCCGGCCAGGCCCTCAAGCGGCCTTCGGCATCACGTGCCTTGACCTGATGCAGGTACGTGGCTTCTGAAAACGCGCTCAACACCTCGAGGATGTGCCGGGCCCGGTTTTCGTCCAGAGCGGCCAAGCGGCAGATCAGCGCGTTGGACAGCTGGATCTTGCCGACCGGCACCCCGGCCTGGCGCAACCGGCTCAGCGACTGATAGCAGTCTTCGAACATCACCGCCTGATGGCAGACGTCGAAACAGAGCGCCAGGTGATCATGGTGCGGATCGACGGCTTGCCAATGGCGGAAGAACGCGAGGGCCTGGTCGGTGTTCTCCAGCACGCAGTCGGGCTCCATCTCCAGACAGAACACGATCTTCTTCCCCATTTCCCGGTGCAGCTTGGCCAGCGACGCAGTGAGTTGGCGCAACTGATGCTCGGCCCGTTGCTGCAATGCCGGGCTCCAGCGGGCGGCATACCCCAAGGGGACAGTGGAGATCACGCCCTGAGGGCAGTCCGCCGGCAAGGCCTGCGCCAGCAGGTGCGCCAGGTCTAGGCTGTAGTCCAGGCGTTCCGGCATGGACCAGTCGGGCAGGTAGACGTCGGCCTTGACCGCGCCGTCATGGAACTGCCCGTAGGGAAAGCCGTTCAGCGAGGTCAGCCTCAGCCCTTTTTGTTGCAGCAGGCTCAGGAACTGCGAGCGTGCTGGCGCCTGCCGCAGCTCGGCGGCGGCGCGGGCGCAGATCCACAGGCCGCTGTCCTGTTCGCTGAAGCCCCGCAGCCGGCGCACGCCCTGAAAGTGCCGCTCGATGGAGGCCCGCAGCCCGGCCAGGTCACGGGTCGGGTGCACGTTGCTGCAATAGCCGACCTGGGCGGCCGTCCAACCGGCGGCTGCGCTCATTTGATCACCGGATCCTGACCGCGCAGGGCGGAGTTCTCTTGCCACTGCTTACGTTGGTCGATGGGCAGCGGCGTGCTGACCAGGGCCTTGTCGAGCTGGCCGCTCTGGGCGAAGAAGTCCACCGGGTTGTGGAACAGCACCTTTTCGACCTGGGCCTCGCTGAAGCCGGCGTCCAGCATGGCCTGGCCCGTCTTCGGCACTTTGAGCGGATCGCTGATGCCCCAGTCAGCGGCGCTGTTGACCACCATCTTGTCCGTGCCGTACTGCTGGAGCAGCGCGACCATGCGCGTTTCCGACATCTTGGTGTTGGGGTAGATCGAGTGGCCGCGCCAGCAAGCGGTCTCCATCACCAGCGGCAGGGTCAGTTCGTTGAGGTGATCGATGATCACCTGATGTTCCGGGATCCCGACTTCACGGATCACGGCCAGGGTGCGTTTGGTGCCGCCGATCTTGTCGCGGTGCGGGGTGTGCACCAGCACCGGCAGCTTGTGCCGCTTGGCCAGCTCCAGCTGGATGCACAGGAAACGGTCCTCGGCGGGCGTGATGTCGTCGTAGCCGATTTCGCCGACGGCCACGACGCCGTCCTTCACCAGATAGCGCGGCAGTATCTTCAGCACTTCGTCGGCCACCGACAGGTCATTGGCCTCCTTCGGGTTGAGGCCGATGGTGCAGAAATGATGGATGCCGAACATGCTGGCGCGAAAGCGTTCCCAGCCCAGCAGGGTGTCGAAGTAGTCCACGAAGCTGCCGACGCTGGTTCGGGCCTGGCCCTGCCAGAACGCCGGCTCGATCACCCCGGTGATGCCGGCGGCCGCCATGTTCTGGTAGTCGTCGGTGGTGCGGCTGACCATATGGATATGCGGATCGAAATACTTGGGCATGGTGACTCCTCGTCAAAGGCACAGGCGGGTTGGGCATCAGTTCGATGGGGTGCCGGCCAAGTGGGCGCGCCACTCCGGCGGCAAGCGGTGCTGCTGGTTCAGGTCTTCCAGCCGCTGGCGTTGCGCAGGGCCGAGCAGGCTGAAGGCGATCAGCCGGGGCAGGCCGGGGGACACCGTGCGCTCGGCGGCGAGCTGCTCTTCCAGCAGGTCGAGGGCCAGTTGGTTGAGGGTGACGCTTTGCCGCTGCGCCAGGCCGGTCAGGCGTGCGGTGTCGAGCCCCATGCCCAGTGCCTTCAGCACCAGTTGGTGGAAGGCCCGTTCGGGGTAATGGCGCGACGGGTAAGGGGTGTCGAGGGCGAGGGCGGCGAACACCCGGCTGTTGCTGGTGCGGCCGGCCTGCAACGCCAGCTCAAGGCAGTGGCCACGGCTGTCGAGCCAGTCGAGGGCTTTGAGCAGGGCGACTTTCTCGTGGTCGTCGCCCCACAGGAACAGTTGGTGCAGCAACGGCAGTTGCGCATCGCGAACGTTGTGTTCGAGCAGATCTGCCAGCAACAGTGCACGGGCCAGTTCAAGGGTGCTCCAGTCGCTGTCGGCCACGGCCTGTTCGCGCAGATGGCGCTTGCACTGGCTGCTCAGCAGCGCTGCGGTGTCGGCGTCCGGGGAGCGGGCCAGCCGTTCCTGCGCTTCGCGCCACCATTGCAGCTCGGTCGGATCGAGCTGACGGATCAGGGCCTGCTGCCGTTCGGCCAGGCATTCGCGGCGCATGTCGAGTGCGTCCGTGGGCGGTACGGTGACGTCCATGTTCATGTCGGTTTCACCCAGCGCTGAAAGTGGGGAAGCAGGAAAAACACCATCACGCAGAACAGGCTGCCCAGCGGTTGATCGGCCACGGCCATCACCAGCGCGTCGAACAGCGGCAGGGCCGCCAGCCCCGCACCGATGAAGGCGCGCACCTGCCGTCGCCGGCGATCGGCGAGGTGCTGCCGGTAGTGCCATCCCAGCCAGCCGAGCCACAGCAGCAACACCGGCCAGAACCACAGGTTGTCCGCGTACACCGCCAGGGCCAGCGGGCTGAGCATCAGGACCAGGGGCAAGCGGCTGAGCAACTGATTGCGGTGTTCCTGGCGGGCCAGGTAGGTCAGCCCGCTGATGTACACGCCCAGCAAAGCGGCGCAGAGCCAGATGGGCTCCGGCGGCACCGCCAGGCTGGCCGCTGCGGTGAGGTACAGCGCCGAGCGGCAGGCGCCCATCAGCCAGACGCTGTGCGCGTACTTCTTGTGCAGCAGGTTGTAGCCGAGGATGCAGCCCACCAGCAGGACGACGCTGCCCAGCAGCCAGTGCGGCTGCTCGGTCAGTCGGCTCAGGCCCAGCGTCGAGGCCGCCGCCAGTGCCAGCAACAGCCAGGCGGCGTGACGCACGTGTTCCCGGCTGACCAGGCCCAGGGTGATCGGCCGCGGGTTGTGGTGCAGCAGGTCCCAGTCGGCATCCAGCAGGTCGTTGAGCAGCATGCCGGCCAGGTACAGCAGCGAGAGCGTGACCAGCAGCAGGCTCCACACCAGCGACGACGGTGGCGCCAGGGCGCCGGCACTGCTGGCCAGCAGCGCAGCGGCCAAGGTGTTGGTCCACACCGTCGGCAGGTTGGAGATCCGGCCCAGGGTCATCCAGGTCTTGAGGCCCGACATCTGACTCATTGCGCGCAGCCCTCGTTCAAGGCGAGTGCCGAGGCACTGCGGGTGGACAGCCGGATCAGCGCCTGTTCCATCAGCCGGTCATCGATCTCATGCAGGTCGATGGATGCGCCGATGCGGTTCAGCAGCGGGATGGAAAGCTGCCCGCCCAGGTGCTGGCGGAACTCCTCCAGACCGAGCAGCACCCGCGAACGGCCCTGCGCGTCTTTCAGTGCCAGTTCCGGCGGCGACAGATTGAAGCCGAGCCGGGTCAGCAGGCCCAGCACACGCTCGGTTTCGGCATCGCTCAACAGGCCCAGGGCATTGGCGTAGAGCCCGTCCAGTGCCATGCCCACCGCGACCGCCTCCCCGTGGCGCAGGCGATGGTGGCTGAGATTCTCCAGCCTGTGCGCGGCCCAGTGGCCGTAGTCCAGCGGCCGCCCGTTACCGCGTTCGAAGGGGTCGCCGGCGCCGGTGATGTGCCCCAGGTGCAGCTCGGCGCAGCGGCGGATGGCGTAGCGGCTGGCCGGATGGTCGAAGCGGGCGAGGGCGTCGGCCTGTTGCTCCATCCATTGGAAAAACCCGTCGTCCTTGATCAGCGCCACCTTCACCGCCTCGGCCAGGCCGGCGATCTGGTCGCGGCGGCTGAGGCTGGTCAGCAACTGAAAGTCGTTGATCACGGCGCTGGCGGGGTAGAACGCGCCGAGCAGGTTCTTCTGGCCGAACGCATTGATGCCGTTCTTCACACCGATGCCGGCGTCGTTCTGGGCCAGCACCGTACTGGGGATGCGGATCAGGCGGATGCCCCGGTGGAAGGTCGCGCAGGCGTAGCCCACCGAGTCCAGCACGGCACCGCCGCCCAAGGCCAGGACGTAGCAGTGCCGATCCAGCCCGTGCTCCAGCATGTCGGCGTACAGCTGCTGCAGCACCTCGGCCGTCTTGCTCAGTTCGCCGGCCGGCACGGCGATGGGCGGGGCCTTCAAACGCAGCTCGCCGGCGTGGGCGGCGAACCAGGCTTCGATCTGTCCCGCCAGTTGCGGAGTGGCTTGCAGCAGCTGTTCGTCGGCGAACGCCAGCACGGTCACCGGGCCCCGTTGGCCAGCGGTGAGCTGTTGGTGCAGGCAGGGGTTTGACGGATCGAACAGATGGTCGGTGAACAGCACCGGATAGTCGTAACTCACGTTGAAGCGACCTTGCAGCGGACGCTCCGGCGCCGGCCTGCGCAGGCTCTTGAACAGGCTGTAACCGGCGATGAACAGACCCGGCAACACCATGCTGGCCAGGAGGGTCACCAGCAGCGCGTTCTGTTCGACGAGCAAGGTGCCGATGGCACTGTAGGCCAGCGCCAGGCCGGCATTGGCCAGGGTCGTCACCAGCACGAACGCGCGCAGCGGATAGCGCTGCATGCCGGCGGCCACCACCGAGGTTTCCGCCAGCACCGGCACGCCGCGCAGGCAGATCAACGACAGCGTGCCCAACCGTTGCGCCAGTTGCCCCGGCTTGCGCTGATGCAGCCCGAGACGGCCGGACAGCACCCGGAAATACCCGGCACCCAAGGCATACCCCAACCAGGCCCCCAGGCACAGGCCGATGAAGATCACCAGATACCCGCCGACACCGCCCAGGGCGGCCACGGCCAACAGCGCCACCATGCTCGAAGGCACCGGCAGCACGACGTCCAGGGCCAGCAGTGCGATCAGCACCAGGGCCAGGTTGATTTGCTGGGTAGGCGTGCGGGGAAGGTAGAGGTCGAGCTGGGCGATGAAGTCCTGGATCTGCTGCTCGAACAGCAGGAAGCTGGCGATCACAAGGCCCGAGAAGCAAAACACCGACACCCAGAAATGATCAGCTGGCCCGCGTGCGGAACGCACACGGTGCAAAAGACTGCGCTTCATCAAGCATCCCTCTTGATTCGTTTTGACTGAGATCCGTTTCAGTGACTAAAGGCAGTGTGCTGATGGTTTTCTGGGGAGGCGCCTCCTGGCTGGGTGATGGTGTTTTGATGTTATTTAAATGGAACTAACACAAAGCTAGACGGTCGCCGGGGTTTTGCAAGGGCACATCCTCCCACCGGGCGTTGACCGCGCGATGACGGTATTGGCTCAGCGTGGCGGCCATGCTGCGCTTGAGCGCGGGGCTGAATGAGCTCAGCGATTCGTAGCCCAGAGAAAGGGTGACGGTCGACACGTTGTCGGTGCCAGGCGCTGGGAGTGCGCCGCTGTCACGCTTAAAGATCATGCCCCTTTGATGTCGCAAGGTCGTCGCAGGCACAGGGCAAGCTGATTTCAATGTCCATTCCGCCTTGCGCACCTCGGCGCGCGGCGATCTCGCCGCCGTGGGCGGTGCAGATGGCCAAGGCAATCGAAAGCCCCAGCCCGCTGCCGCCCGCACCGCGGCTGCGCGACGGCTCCTGGCGCCAGAATCGCTGAAACACACGCTGCAGCGCCGCTTCGGACAATCCGGGGCCGCGGTCGCTGAAGATCAGCGTGAAGCGCTCCGGATCCGGGCGCCCCTGAATGTGCAGATCGCCCCCGGTGGCGGCGTAGCGCAGGTAATTGTCCAGAAGGATGTTGAACAGCTGGCCGATGCGGTTGCGGTCTGCGCTGATCGGCAGCGGCGAAAGGCCGCTGACCTTGACCTCGCGCCCGGCGTCGGCCAACTGCGGCTTGAACCAGTTGATCCGTTCGTGCAGCAGTTCCTCGACGTTGAAGGTGGTTCTCGTCAGGGGCAACTGACCCGCCTGGGCGAGGGACAACAGAAGCAAGTCATCGACCAGCAGGTTCAGGTGCTCCAATTGATTGAGCACCAGACCGAGCTGCTCTTCATTGGCGGGGAACACGGTGTCCATCATCCCGCGAACCCGGCCCATCGCGGCGTTGAGGGGCGTGCGCAACTCATGGGCCAGCACGGCGCTGGACGCCTGCACTTCTTGTTCGTAGAGCCTGAGCCGGCGGGTCATGCTGTTGAAGTCGCTGGTCAGGCGTTGCATCTCCAGCGGCATTCTTTCGCTGACACGAAGGCTCACGTTGAGGTTGCCGCCGGCGACCTTCTGCGCCGCCACGGCAATCCCGATGAACCGCCTCGACAGCGGGCGCACCAGCAGAAAACCGGTGGCGACGATCAGCGGAAGCGCGGCGGCCAAGAGCAGGGCGATGGTCCACCAGTCGGCGCCGGTGATGCCGGGACGGATGTCATCGAAATGGTAATAGCGGGTGATGTAGGCCCACAGTTCGGCCTCATGGCCGGCGGGTTGCTCCATGAGCGAGGCGAAGCGCTGTTGCGCGTGCAGGGGAATGTTGGCGTTGACCTCTTTCTGCCACCATAGGTAGCGGACCCACATGATCATCGCCATCGAGACGACGGCGCTGCCGGCGCTGATTCCCATGCGCCAGCCGACCCATTTCCACAGCGTGACCGGTTTGTTCATCGCTGCGGCCTCAATGGAAGCGGTAGCCGATCGAGCGCACCGTCACCAGCACACCAGTGATGCCCTGAAGCTCGAGTTTGCGCCGGATATTGTGGATATGCGTGTCGACCACCCGGATCAGCGCATCGCTCTCCGGCAAGCAGCGGGCCAACAGATCCTCCCGGCTGAACGCTTTCTGCGGCGAGCCCAGCAGGATCGCCAGCAGATTGAACTCGGTGGGGGTGAGGTCGACTGGCAGATCCGTGCCGTCCTCCTGAACCACACCGACCGAGCGGCTGTCGGTGTCCAGCCACAGTGACTCGAAACGCAGCCGGGACGCGGCCTTGGTGCCGGCCTGAACCCGACGCAGCACCGCATGCACCCGGGCGACGACTTCTTTGGGGTTGCACGGCTTGACCACGTAGTCGTCTGCGCCGTACCGCAGAGCGCCGAGCTTCTCCGGCTCATCGCCCATGGCGCTGACCATGATCACCGGCGTGTCGCCGCGCCGGCGCAGCGTCTTGAGCACTTCGGATCCGTTCATCACCGGCAGCATCATGTCGAGCAGCACCAGGTCGGGCTTGAGCCGCTGGTGCAGTTCGACGCCCATGAGTCCGTCCTTGGCGATCGCCACATCGAAGAAATCCCGTTTCAGGTAGGCCTCGAGAATGCTCGCGCTGTCGGCGTCATCCTCGACGATGAGGATCAGTTTGCTGGTCATAAGGGGCTCGAAGACAAGACTTGCCGCGGCCCGGGCAGGCGACGGCAAGGTACGGGGGAGGCTGGCGTGGCGTCAAAACGCGTAGTTTACACCCAGATAACTCACGGCCGTGGTGTCCTTGGTGATGATCGGGCTGTGGCGGACCTGGTCGGTGTAGTGGGTGAGTTCGACGCCGGCGATGGTCGACCAGTGCTCATCGAACGCGTGCATCCAAGTTAGTTCGGACGAGTAGGCATAGATGCCCTTGTCGGCCTTGTAGCTGGCGAAGCGCGACTTGGCGCTTTGTTGGTCGGTGACGCCGAAGTAGGTCTGGTTGAAACGCGCGTTGCCGGCGTGGGCATCGAAGCCCCAAGTGACCTTGTCGCGGGCGCCGTCGAACAGCTTGCTCTCGAACCCCAAAGCGTACTGATCGCCGCGTTTCTCTCCGCCGGTGCGCAGCTCGGCCTTGGCCCTCAGTGCCAGCCACGAGGTGAGTTGCTGGGCGGCATGCAGGTTGAGCACGGTGGAGCTGCCGACTTCGCCCATGCCTTTGAGCTTGTCCGAGCCGTAGCGGTACTTGCTGTCGCCGTCCGCGCGACCGGCGTCCTGGCCGATCGAGGCACTGGCGCTGAAACCTGAAGGCGACTGCCATTGCAGGCCCAGGCCTTCCTTGAGGTCAAAGAAAAACATCCCGCGTTCGACGCGAAGCATCGGCAGGGCCGTCGATGTGTAGTTCTCCGAACCCAGGTAGCGAGGGCCGTAGGCAGCGCCGAGGCCAAGGGTGACATCGGTCTTGTCGCCCCAGAGGCCGGTGTCGCCTGCGCGCGGCTCATCGGCCTGCGCGCCGGTGGCGATCAGCGAGGCATTGAATGTCAGGGAGAGGATCAGACCTTTACGAAGTCCATTGATGACGCGCACGCGGGTATTCCTTATCAAGATCAAAAAGAGGGAGAGGGGCTTCGTCGGGGAACCGTCGATGAGGGTTTGCACGGTTCTGCAACGAGCAGACGGAGGGAGCTTACGGAGCCATTCACAAGGCCGGCTCAAGGGTTTTTCAAGATTTGATCAAGATGGGGAAAAGTTCTGGGCGTCGGTCACACCGATGAAAACCGCTTCCGATAATCGCTCGGCCCCACCCCGAGACGACGCATGAAGGCTCTCCTGAAACCATCGGTATTGGCATAGCCGACCGTGTCGGCCAAGCGCTTGAGGGAGACGTCCGAATCTTCGATCAGGCGCCTGGCGGCATCGATGCGGGCCAGCTCCACGAACTCCGCCGGCGTCGAGCCGGCCTCGGCCTTGAAGGTGCGGGCGAAGTTGCGCTCGCTCATGCCGGCGCGAACGGCGAGGGCAGGGACGCTCAAGTCCGCCTTCAGGTGCTGCAGCACATAATCCTGCACCTCCCGGATCACGCTGCGTTCGGCCGTCTGGGCCGCCAACTGCGCGCTGAACTGCGACTGCCCGCCCGGGCGCTTGAAGAACATCACCATCTCCCGCGCCACGCTGAGCGCCAGTTCCCGGCCGTGATCTTCCTCGACCATCGCCAGGGCCAGGTCCATGCCGGCGGTGACGCCCGCCGAGGTGTACACGTTGCCGTCCTTGATGAAGATGCTGTCGGCGTCGACCAGGGTCTGTGGGTTTTCCCTGGCCAATTTCGCGCTGGCGTTCCAGTGCGTCGTGACGCGACGTCCGTCGAGCAGACCGGCGGCCGCCAGGAGGAACGCGCCGCTGCACACCGAGCCGATGCGGCGCACCGATCTGGCCTGCTTGCGCAGCCAATCCTGCAGGGCTGGGTTCAGGGCGATCTCGTCGATGTGCGGGCTGCCGGCCACGAGCAAGGTATCGATCCGGCCTTTATAGGTCTCGAAGGTCTGATCGACGCTGAGCTTCAGGCCGCTTGAGCCTTTGATCATCCCCTTGTCGGTGCCGATCACTTCCACGCGATAGGCCCGTGGATTGCCCAATTGCTTGGCCGCTTCAGCGAAGACATCCGCCGGGCCGACCACGTCCAGCAGTTGTACGCGGGGGAAGGCGAGGAGTGTGATGCGCATGGTGTCTGTCCTGGTCGAATGATTGGCTGAATACGTCGTCATGCGACTGTTTCAGCCAAAGGCTCATTGGCTGAAAATAGCCACAACAGCAAATTCAGTCAAACGGGAGACTGCCATGAACACTGCCTGCACCCCCAGCGTCGCTGCGGCTCAATCGATAGCTGCCCGCACGACCTCCATCAAGAATCTGCCGATCAATCTGTTCGGCGCCGTCATGGGCCTGGCAGGCCTGGGGCTGGCTTGGCGCTTGAACGGTCAGTACTTCGGCATCGGCGGCCTGCTGGGTGAAGCGATCGGTGCGTTTGCAGGACTCGTGTTCGTGCTGCTGACGCTGGGTTACCTGGGCAAATGGGTCAAGCATCCGGAAGCAGTGCGCGGTGAGTTCAATCATCCGGTCGCCAGCAACTTTTTCGGTACGGTCACCATCGCGCTGTTGCTGCTGTCTGCGGTGGCGGCGCCTCATAGTGCGCTGCTCGGCGAGGTACTTTGGATCGTGGGCAGCGGATTGACCGTGCTGCTGGCAGGCCTGGTGGTTTCACGGCTGCTGTCGGGCAGTCAGGATCCGTCCAATGCCGTGCCTGCCTGGCTGATTCCCGGCGTCGCCACCCTGGATATCGCGGTCACCGGAGCGCACATGCCCATGGCCTGGGCTGCCGAGTTCAATCTGTTCGCCATGGCCGTGGGCGCGGTGTTGGCGCTGGTGTTCTACAGCCGAATCTTTTCGCGGCTGGTCCATCAGGCCGCGCTGGCCAAAGGCATGGTGCCGTCGCTGATGGTGTTGATCGCGCCCTTCGAAGTCGGCTTCCTGGCGTACACCAACGTGTTCGGCGAGATCGACCGGTTTGCCAGCGTGTTGTTCTACTTCGGCCTGTTCCTGTTCGGGGTGCTGAGCTTCAAGGTGTTCCGCCGCGATGTGCCTTTCGCGCCTTCGTGGTGGGCCATCAGCTTTCCCATCGCAGCCCTGAGCAACGCCGCGCTGAAGTATGCACATGCCCAGGACAGCATCCTGCTGACGGCCATCGCTGTGTTCATCCTGCTGTTCCTCACAGCGGCACTGACGGTGTTGACCGTGAAGACACTGGCCAGCCTGGTGCGCGGCAAGCTGTTGGCCAACTGATTGACGTCTACCTCCCCTTTGGCGAGCCCTGAGCGGCTCGTCTTTTTTTTACCCTCGAAAAAGGTTTTGTCCCATGACGTACGGCACCTCCTGGCTGCTGCTGATCCTCGCCGGTTTTCTGGAGATCGCCTTTGCGATCGGCCTGAAATCCGCCAATGGCCTGGAGAGGCCTTGGATTCTCGCCGGCACCTTGGTGGTGTTGGTTGGCAGCTTGTCCTTACTGACGATGGCGCTGCGGATCCTGCCGGTCGGAACGGCCTATGCAGTGTGGACCGGTATTGGCGCGGCGGGGACGGCGCTGGTGGGAATGTACTGGTTGGGGGATGGGGTTTCGTTTTGGCGGTTTTTCTGGATCGGGTTGATTCTGGTGAGCGTCGCGGGGCTTCGTTGGGGAGTGTGAGCGGCCAAGTCACTCCTGCCAACCTGGCCTTGAAAGATGCTCGGCAAAGAAATCGGAAAGGGCTTGAACCTTTCTCGGCCTTGCACGCGCTGACGGGGTCACGAAATACAGACCGCCTCGCGTCATGTGCCACTCAGGCAGGATGCGTTCCAGACGTCCATCGGCCAGGTATTCGGCGGCGATGAACTCCGGAAGCTCAGCGATGGCCACCCCGGCCAGCAATGGCGCGACCAGGGCGTCAGCGTTGGTGACGCGCAACGGGCCGTTGGGTGTTACATCCTGTTCGCTGCCGTCATCGTGGGTGAAGCGCCATACTTGGCTTCGTGCCCGATAGGCGTAGCTCATGCACGCATGGGCGGCCAAATCGCGCGGATGGGTCGGATGGCCATGCAGGGCCAGATAGGAGGGGGCTGCCACCAGGTGCTGGCTAACCGAACAGATCCGTCGAGCGACCAGAGAGGAATCGGGGAGGGCAGCGATCCGCAGTGCCGCGTCGAAGCCGTCGGCGACCAGGTCAACGGTTGAGTCCGACAGGTGCAGATCCAGCTCAAGCGCCGGGTAGCGCGCCAGCAGCTCAGGGAGTAACGGTGTGACCCAGCGCAGGCCGAACGACATGGGTACGGCCAGCCGCACCAATCCCCGTGGCTGCACAGACAGTTCCTGGGCGTCGCTTTCCATCTCTTCAGCCTGGCGATACATCGCACTCGCTTGCTCGACCATGCGCCGGCCGAACTCCGTCATCGAGAGTTGGCGTGACGTGCGGTTGAACAAGCGACCGCCTAGCCGTTCCTCCAGGCGCGCGACCGCTCGCGACACCGTAGGCACCGACACGCCCATGGCCCGTGCGGCGGCCGCGTAAGAGCCTTCTTCGGCCACTTTGGCGAACATCGCCAGCCCTTCGAAATCCGGAATTCTTGGCATTTCAATTCTGCAATGATGACTTTCAAATGATTCTATTTTGAAAACATCCCGAGGTCGATACGCTTCTCCCACACCAAATCACAACCCCCACGGGAGAAACATCATGAGCAAGAAACTCGAAGGCAAAATCGCACTGGTAACCGGCGGCACCACCGGCATCGGCCTCGCCACCGCCAAACGCTTCGCCGAGGAAGGCGCCCACGTCTACATCACCGGCCGCCGCCAAGCGGAACTGGACAAGGCCGTGGAACTGGTCGGCAACGCCACGGGCATCGCCGTCGACTCCACGCGGCTCGACCAGCTCGATGCGCTGTATGCCCGCATCAACCAGACCCACGGACGCCTCGACGTGCTGTTCGCCAACGCCGGCGGCGGCTCCATGCTGCCACTGGGCGAAATCACAGAAGCCCACTACGACGACACCTTCGATCGTAACGTGAAAGGCGTGCTGTTCACCGTACAGAAGGCCTTGCCACTGCTGGCACAGAACGCGTCCATCATCCTCACGGGCTCCACGGCCGGCAGCTCGGGCACCGCGGCGTTCAGCGTCTACTCAGCCTCCAAAGCCGCGGTACGGGCCTTCGCCCGCAGCTGGATCCTGGATCTGAAGGATCGCGCAGTCCGGGTCAACACCCTGAGCCCGGGTGCGACCCGTACGCCCGGCCTGGTCGACCTGGCTGGCCAAGATGCAGCGCAACAGCAAGGGTTGCTCGACTACCTGGCTTCGCAAGTGCCGATGGGACGAGTGGGTGAGCCCGTCGAGATCGCCAATGCGGCGGTGTTCCTTGCGAGCGATGATTCGAGCTTTGTGAATGGGGCTGAATTGTTTGTCGATGGGGGGCAGGCGCAGGTTTGAGTCTGACGGTTTGCGAAGCACGCTGCGGTGGCCCGGTGATGGGGCTGCCGCAGCGTTTTGTGCGCGGTGCAGAGGTTGAGTGGGGCGTGGATGATCGGAACGACTGTGACAGGGGGGCCCAGAATCAGGTTTGTCGGATAAGAACGTCCCTGCTGCGGTATGGGTGCTGCTGGCCAACTAAGCACTGACGGCGGAGGCTAGGTTGCCGTAGGCGCGGTACTTGGCCGACCACATGATCTCGCCGCTGTAGTCGGTGAGTTCCTGCGGGGTGCCGAGGTGGTCGAGCTGGTAGTAGAAGCCTTCGCCGTCGAGCATCGCGAGCGGGCGGAAGGTGCCGGGTTCGTAGATGTAACTGCGGTAACGAAATGGAGGCAGATTGTTTCTTGAAGTTTTCAAAGTCAATTTGCGGCCATTGCATATTTTAAGTTAATAGATTGACTGTCCAACATAAAGCACTCAATAAGGATTGATTTTTTGTGCTTTTCTGTTATTGAGCCTTTTTGTCTGCCTCTAGTCGTCTAGAGGCAGGCTTATGGAGGGGGTAAAAACGTCTTCCTATCGAGAAAATAATTTCTAGAAGTAAAAGAAAATCCCAGTTTTTTTATCTATTGCTATTTTGATGAGATTGCTTATCTTGGAAAGTTCTTCTATGTAGGTTTTATTACTGATATCTTCTAGTATTTTTAGTGAGACTGCAAGATCGCCCTGATCCTGGATGCTTTCGTCTTCATACTCATCAATTATTTTCCCAAGCTCAGAGTTTAATTTGTCAAATAATCCTGTATTGGATAGTTCGCGAAATGTTTCCTCTGTAAGGGAAAGCTCTTCTAGGTCGCCAGGAAGAGACTCATCAATGTCGAGCCGATGCATCGCATCAAGGGAAAGTGGCACTGAAATAACTTTCAATTCATGGCTCCTTGTTGAAGTGCGTAACTTCGTTGTATTCGCTTTGCGTTCTACCTGTTTGTTTACCGTTTGGTAGCGTTTTGTTGCTTGGAACTATTCCGTCCAAGTTAAGATATTTGCGCTTTCCAGGAAGGGAAGGGTCGTATATGCGGAAATAATTTCCGTTCATATCTTCTACAACTTCTACACCGTTTTGAGGATTTTTATAGATTCGTTTGCCCTTTTCTGTCGTGGTGATGGTTGGGTTGGGGCCTGCGAATTTTTCGACTGCATTATTCAAGTTTGCCTTAGGCCAATTCGCCGCATACTGAGCAGCCCTTGCAGCACCTCCAGTTTCAGGTGCCTTTTGTTCTCCCTCATCCACTTGGGGCTTTGTCGAAGAATCGCCGGAGTTAACATCCGGTTTACAGCCATCTCCTCCAGGACAGTTGTTCAACCCCAACGGATCCACCCACCCCGTAGGGTTAGGCACGTACTGGTAGTTGTTCAACCCACCCGCCAGCTTGATCGGATCCGGCGTCAGGAACCGTCCAGTCCCCGGATTGTAGTAGCGATGGCGGTTGTAGTGTAGGCCTGTCTCTGCGTCGAAGTACTGGCCCTGGAAGCGCAGCGGGTTGTCGATTTCGGCCACGTCGAGGGCGGCGAGGTTGCCGTAGGCGCGGTACTTGGCCGACCACATG
>NZ_NEHZ01000024.1:61656-83833 GCF_002112565.1 Pseudomonas sp. R25(2017) | reverse complement strand
TGCCAGAACATGACGTTCGCCAGCAGGAACGCCAGCCCGCGCTTGGGCATGCCCAAGAAGCGCTCGCGCGGAATGACGGCAGCAGCGGGTTGGCCGGCCAGGAAGGTCAGTTGGCGAATGTCCATGTCAGGGTCTCGGAGCAGGCGGCGGTCAGATGAAGAAATCGAGGCGGAAATAGATCGGCGCTTCGCGCTCAGGCAGCGCGTCCGGGCGTTCCAGGGAATGGGCGAAGGTCACCGTCGCGGCGACGTGCTGGCCACGGGCGAACAGCTCCAGCGAGTTGCTCGACATGCGGCCGTGCTGGTCGCCGTTGTAGCGGTCGCGCCGGATCACGCCTTGGTCGTAGCCGAGGCTGGTGCCGTATTCGGCGAACACCGGGCGCAGCCATTCGACGTCGACCGGCCGCGTCCAGCGCAGGTCGTTGCGCCAGTAGCCGCCGCTGTCGCCGGACAGCGACTGATCCTTATAGCCGCGGATCGACGACAGCCCGCCGAGGCTGGTGCGCTGCGGGCTGAACAGCACGTCTTCGCTGCGCTGGCCGGTCATCAGGCTGCTGAAGCTCAGGGACTCGCCCCACAGCTTGAACGGCTGCAGGTAGCTTAGGGTCGCGGTGTACTTGCGGTAGCGGACGTCCGGCTCGCCGGGGCCCGGGTCGTGGCTGCCCTGGGCGTCGAAGGCGCCGATGCCCTGCTGCACGCCCGCGTCGAAGTTGACGAAGGCGCCGCCGATCCGCCGGCCGTGGTTGAAGCCCAGTTGCGCCTCGCTGATGCGGTTGCTGCTCAGGCGCAGCTTGCTGTCTTCGATGAAGTTGTTGCTGCGCAGGTAAGACAGGCCGCCGCTGAGGGAGGTCTTGCTCACCGAATCGCGCTGGATCACCCGCTCGGCGTGCAACTGATGGTTTTCGCTGTCGCCGGTCTGCTTGAAGTTGTAGCCGTTGGCGGCGATCTGCGAGCGGTACTCGCTCTGGCTGTAGGTGTAGCTGAAGTTCCACCAGCCCCACGGCACGCTGTAGGACAGCATGGCGTTGTTGGAGGTGTGCTGGTGGTCGGTCATCGCGTCGTGGCCGCCGCGCAGCGACAGCTGGTCGGCCAGGCCCAGGGGGCTGTCCCAGTCGAAGGTGGTGCCCCACTGCTGCTCGCCGGTGCTGCGCTGGCCCTCGTTGCTGCGCGACAGCCCCGCCCGCCACGGCTTCTGCGGCGTGTTGGTGACCAGCACCTCGCTGCCGCCGACGTTCTTGCCCGGCGCCAGTTCCATCTTGGCCTGGTTGGACGGCAGGCGGTTGAGCTGGTCGACCATCTGCTCGATCTCGCGCAGGTTGACCAGCTCGCCGCTCTTGCCGGGAAACGCCATGGCCAGCTCGCGCTCCGAGAGCCCACTGCTCTCGGCGCCCTTCAGGCCTTCGAGGCGGCCCTCGACCACCAGCACCTTAAGGTGCCCGCCGGACAGATCCTGCTGCGGCAGGTAGGCGCGACTGGTCACCAGGCCCTTCTCGATGTAGCGGTCGGTGATGACCTTGAGCAGCTCGTTGAGCTGCGGCACGCCCAGGCACTGCCCGATGTAAGGCTTGAGCAACCCGGCCTTCTCGCCCTCGGACAGGCTGTCGGCGCCCTTGAGCTCGATGTCGTCGATCTGAAAGCAGCGGGTGTCGGCGGGCGCGGCAGGCTTGGCCGGTTCGGCCGACTTGCCCGGCAGGTCCTTGAGCTCCTCCAGGCGCCGCTGCTGTTCTTCGAGCAAGCGGTTCTGGCGGTCGCGGATCAGGTCGGTGTCGCCGGGGGTGGGGGCAGCGAAAGCAAGTGGAGAAAGGCACAGCAAAGCTACGCCCAGTCTCGCCGCGAGGGCAGATGGGTACATGTTCGATCCCTCGAGACAGAAAATGATATCAAAATGGTGGCGCATCATAAGGAGCCACTATTCTGGCGTCAATTAATCGATTCACCGCCTCAGTGTCGCCGACGAACGGTTGCGGCGAAATCGTCCGACTCCGACAGGGATGCAGGATGTTTCCCGGATAGAACGGGGAAAAACGGTCCCTCGGGACTGCGAATTTTCCGGCGAGGAGCCTTCCCGCCGGAAACTTAGCACCTGCGTACAAGAAGCCGCCGCGCTTTGCGTGGATAGTGATCGCTGCCTTCATCCCCTCCCCTCGAACACAAGGAGTTTCCATGAGCACGTTCCTGACCCAAGACGGCACCGAGATCTACTACAAGGACTGGGGCAGCGGCCGGCCCGTCCTGTTCAGCCATGGCTGGCCGCTGGACGCCGACATGTGGGAATACCAGATGGAGTACCTGAGCAGCCGCGGCTACCGCACGATCGCGTTCGACCGCCGTGGCTTCGGCCGGTCCGACCAGCCGTGGAACGGCTACGACTACGACACCTTCGCCGACGACATCGCGCAGTTGATCAACCACCTGGACCTGCGTGACGTGACCCTGGTCGGCTTCTCCATGGGTGGCGGCGACGTCAGCCGCTACCTCGCCCGCCATGGCAGCGCGCGGGTGTCCGGGCTGGTGCTGCTCGGCGCGGTGACGCCGCTGTTCGGCCAGAAGCCTGACTTCGCCGCCGGCGTCGGCAAGCCGGTGTTCGACGGGATCAAGGCCGGCCTGCTGAAGGACCGTGCGCAGTTCATCGCCGATTTCGCCGCGCCGTTCTACGGCACCAACAAGGGCCAGACGGTCTCCGACGGCGTGCTGACCCAGACCCTCAACATCGCGTTGCTGGCCTCGCTCAAAGGCACCGTGGATTGCGTCACCGCGTTCTCGGAAACCGACTTCCGTCCGGACATGGCCAAGATCGATGTGCCGACCCTGGTGATCCACGGCGACGACGACCAGATCGTGCCGTTCGAGACCACCGGCAAACTGGCCGCCGAGCAGATCAAGGGCGCCGAACTGAAAGTCTATGCCGGCGCGCCCCACGGCTTTGCGGTGACCCACGCCCAAGCGCTGAACGAAGACCTGCTGGCGTTCCTCAACCGCTGAGTGCGGTCTGCGACTGATCCGTTTTCCTTCCTTTTCGGCCGGGTGCTCCCGGCCTTTTTTTGCCTACTTGACCAGGCGCTTTTCCTTGGACGGCCGGTAGCCGAAGAACGCGCTGTAGCATTTGCTGAAATGGCTCGGCGACACGAAACCGCAGGCCACCAACACTTCCATCTGCGACAGCTCCGTGTGCTGCAGCAGACGCCGGGCCTCGGTGATGCGCAGTTCCAGGTAATAGCGCTGCGGGGTGGTGCCCAGTTGCTCCTTGAACAGGCGTTCGAGCTGGCGCCGCGAGCGTCCCGCGTAGGCCGCCAGTTGCTCCAGCTCCAGCGGTTCCTCCAGGTTGGCGTCCATCAGCTTGACCACTTCGCGCAGGGGCGCGCTGACGCAGATGTTCTCGCTCGGCTTGATCCGCCGGTAACGGGATTCCTCGAACGCGAGGATGTCTTCGATGCCCTCGACCAGCGCCTTGCCGTGCAAGCCCTTGATCCAGTCCAGCGCCATGTGGAACGCGCCGGAGGGGCTGGAGGCCGTGAGGCGGTCGCGGTCGATCACGTAGGGTTCGCTGCTGACCTGGGTCGCCTTGCTGATTTCCGCCAGCGCCGGGCGGTGTTCCGGGTGGATGGCGCAGCGGTAGCCGTCCAGCACCCCGGCCTTGCCGAGGAACCACGCGCCGTTCCACAGCCCGGCCAGCACCACCCCTTGGGCGGCGGCGGACTTGATCAGCTGGATGAGTTCTTCGCCGGCCTTGAGTTCGGTGCGGTAGCCGCCGCAGATCACCAACAGGTCCAGCGCCTGGATCGACGAGGCGTCCAGACGCTCGTCCGGGCGGATCACCAGGCCCAGGTCGCTGATCACTTCGCCGTCGCTCAGGCCGAACGTGCGGGACGAAAACAGGCCGGGGCGCAGCAGGTTGGTGGTGACGATCGTGTCCAGCGTCTGGGTGAACGCCGGCAGGGAGAAATGCTCCAGCAACAGAAAACCCGTGCGGAGCCGGGAGACCGGCCCGTCCGGGTTTTCGTTGAGGTAGCGGAGGTTCTTGCCTTTCATGCCTCCGCTGAAGTGGCGACGCTCGATCAATTTGCGGTCCGCTCTGTGACATGGATGCACCCATGCTACCTGTCGGACGGGCGCGAACCTAGCGCCGCATCGAACGCGATCAGGCTTCCTGCAATGCCCGCGGACGGGCGCTGCGCCGTTCGGCCGCCGCATCGGTGGCCGGCTGCAACCGGAAGTCGAAGTTCAGCTCGGCGTAACGCCCCGCCACGCCCCGGGCGCCGTCCTCGCGGTACGTCACTTCGCCGACCAGGCCTTCGCGGGTGGCGTAGGCGAAGTCGTCCCACAGGTAGCGGTCCCCGGCGAGGTTGATCTGGGTGGTCAGGTGCCGGTGGCCCGGTGCCGAGATGAAGAAATGCACGTGGGCCGGACGCTGGCCGTGACGGCCGAGCAGGTTCAGGCATTCCTGGGTCGGGCCTCGGGGATCGCAGCCGTAGCCCGACGGCACGATGCTGCGGGCGCGGTAGCGGCCCTGGGCGTCGGTGACGATGCGTCGGCGCAGGTTGAACTCGGACTGACTCGGGTCGAAGAACGAGTAGGTGCCTCGGGTATTGGCGTGCCACAGGTCGACGGTGGCGCCGGCCAGCGGCTCGCCGTGCAGGTCGAACACCCGGCCTTCGAGGAACATCACCGTGGCGCTGCCCTCCTCGCTGCCGTCGTCCATCCGGCAGGTGCCTTCGCACAGCGGCGCACCCGCCACGTACAGCGGCCCTTCGATGGTGCGCGGCGTGCCGCCGGTCTGGCCGGCCTGGGCGTCCTTGGCGTCTTGCAGCAGGTCGAGGAAATGCTCGATGCCGAGCCCCGCCACCAGCAGCCCGGCCTCGGAGCGGTCGCCGAGGCGGTTGAGGTAGTCGACGGCTTTCCAGAATTCGGCGTCGGTGATGTCCAGGTCTTCGATCAGCCGGGCGGCGTCCTGGAGCACGCGCAGGACGATGGTCTTCAAACGGGTGCTGCCAAGGTCGTTGGAGAAGCCGGCGGCCTCTTCGAAGAACGCTTGCAGCTCGGCGGTGTGGGCAATCTTCACGGTCATGGGGTTCACCTCATTTTGTTGTTGTGCGGGTCGCAAAAGTCCCGGAGCAGTGCACCGCCCCCTGTGGGAGCGGGCTTGCCCGCGATGGCGGCGTGTCAGTCGAAGTATTCGTCACAGGTCCACCGCAATCGCGGGCAAGCCCGCTCCCACAGGGGGGAACTGGTGCGCTCAGGGTCAGCGGTCGTCCTCGTGGATCGACGACGGATGGCGGCAGAGCCCGTCGATCTCGATGTCCATGTAAGGGAACAGCGGCAGGCGCATCAGGGTGTCGTGCAGCGCCTCGACGCTGGGCACGTCGAATACGCTGTAGTTGGCGTAGTGCCCGGCGATGCGCCACAGGTGCCGCCACAGGCCTTCGCGCTGCAGGCGCTGGGCCAGCTCCTTTTCGTCGGCCTTGAGCCGCGCGGCGACGGCCGGATCCATGTCGGCGGGCAGTTTCACGGTCATCTTTACGTGGAACAGCATGGTGCTCTCTCCTTCGGTTCAGGCACGGCGGAACCGCGCCAGGCGCGCTTCGTCCAGCGTCAGGCCCAGGCCCGGCGTGCGGGGAATGTGCAGGTGGAAATCGCGGTACTGCGGCGCTTCGGTGACGATGTCTTCGGTCAGCAGCAACGGGCCGAACAGCTCGGTGCCCCAGGTCAGCTGCCGCAGGGTGAGGAACGCGTGGGCCGAGGTCAGGGTGCCGACCGAACCTTCGAGCATGGTGCCGCCGTACAGGGCGATGCCGCAGGCCTCGGCGATCTGCGCGGTGCGCAACACCGCGCGGGGACCACCGTTCTTGGCGATCTTCAAGGCGAACACGCTGGCTGCGCCGTCTGCGGCGAGGCTGAAGGCGTCCTCGACGCTTTCGATGGATTCGTCGGCCATGACCGGCGCCGGGCTGCGCTGGTTGAGGCGCACCTGGCCTGCGCGGTTGACCCGCGAGATCGGCTGTTCGATCAGGTCGATGCCGTTGTCGCCGAGCACCCGACAGCCACGGATCGCCTGGGACTCGTCCCAGTACTGGTTGACATCGACCCGCACGCTGGCGCGGTCGCCCAGGGCCCGCTTGATCGCCACCGCATGGGCCAGGTCCTGCTCCAGCGGGTTGGCGCCGATCTTCAGCTTGAAGATGCGGTGCCGGCGCGCCTCCAGCATCTGCTCGGCTTCGGCGATGTCCCGGGCGGTGTCGCCGCTGGCCAGTGTCCAGGCCACTTCCAGGCTGTCGCGCACCCGGCCGCCGAGCAGTTCGCTGACCGGCAGGCCCAAGCGCTTGCCCTGGGCGTCGAGCAAGGCGCTTTCGATGCCGGACTTGGCGAAGGTGTTGCCCTTGGCGACTTTGTCCAGGGTCTGCATGGCGGCGTTGATGTTGCAGGCGTCCAGGCCGGTCAGGGCCGGCGCCAGGTGCGCGTCGATGTTGGCCTTGATGCTTTCCGGGCTCTCGTTGCCGTAGGCCAGACCGCCGATGGTGGTGGCCTCGCCGATGCCCTCGATGCCGTCGCTGCAACGCAGGCGCAGGATCACCAGGGTCTGGTTCTGCATCGTGTGCATCGCCAGTTTGTGCGGGCGGATGGTCGGCAGGTCGACGATCACCGCCGTCAGGCTTTCGATCAGGATTGGGTTCATTTCAATGTCCGTTTCAACGTGTTCAACCGAGGTCGCCGCCACCGACCGGCAGGGTCACGCCGGTGATGTAGGAGGCCTCGTCGGAGGCGAGGAACAGGATCGCGCCGACCTGTTCGTCGAGGGTGCCGTAGCGTTTCATCAGGCTGCTGTCGAGGGTCTGCGCGACGATCTCCTGATACCAGGCCTGCTCCTGCGCCGACTGCTGCGCGGCGTTGCGCGGGATGCGCCGCGGCGGCGCCTCGGTGCCGCCGGGGGCGGTGGCGTTGACGCGAATGCCGCGCTCGGCGTTCTCGAACGCCAGGCACGCGGTGAGCGCATTGATGCCGCCCTTGGCCGCGCCGTAGGGCACGCGGTTCACGCTGCGGGTGGCGATCGACGACACGTTGACGATGGCGCCCCGCCCCTGCTTGAGCATGTGGGGCAACGCCGCGTGGCAGCACCACAGGGTCGGGAACAGCGAGCGGCGCACTTCGGCTTCGATCTGCGCGGTTTCGTAGTGCTCGAACGGCTTGGCCCAAATCGTGCCGCCGACGTTGTTGACCAGGATGTCGAGACGCCCGAAGGCATCGATGGCGGCGGCCATCGCCCGGGCGCAATCGGCGTATTGCTCAAGGTCGGCGGTCAGCGTCAGGACGTGCCCGCCCTGCAATTCATGGACCAACTCCGAACGGTCGACGGCCACCACCCGGGCGCCCTCCTCCAGCAAGCGCTCGCACACCCGGCGACCGATGCCTTGCGCGGCGCCGGTGACCAGCGCGACTTTGTCGGCGAATCTGTTGTTCATGGTGTTCTCCAGCATCAGGCTCAGGTTCGGCGCAGGGCTCAGGCCGCCGCGGCGGCGAACTTCTCGTAGTAGAAATTGGCCGGGGTGATGCCCTGCTCGCGGATGTGTTGGCTGACCGCCTCGACCATCGGCGGCGGGCCGCACAGGTACACGTCGACGTCGCCATCGTTGAGGTGGCGCGGTTGGATGTGCTGGGTGACGTAGCCCTTGAGTGGGTGCCGGCTCTCGGGGCTGGCCACGCAGGCGCCGTAGCTGAAGCCGGGAATGCGCGCGGCGAAGGCGTCGAGGCGGTCGAGCTCGACCAGGTCGAAGTCATGGGTGACGCCGTAGATCAGGTGCACCGGGTAGGCGCTGCCCTCCTCGGCGATCCGCTCCAGCATCGCCGTGAACGGCGCCAGCCCCGTGCCGCCGGCCAACAGCAGCAGCGGCCGCTTGATCTCGCGCAGGTAAAAACTGCCCAGCGGGCCTGCCAGGGTCATGCTGTCGCCGGCCTTGGCCAGCCCGGTGAGAAAGCGGCTCATCAGACCGCCGGGCACATTGCGGATCAGGAAGCTGACTTCACCGTCCTTCGGCAACGAGCTGAAGGAATAGGCCCGGCTCTGGTCGCTGCCCGGCACTTGCAGGTTGACGTACTGGCCCGGCAGGAACGCCAGCCGGCTCAGGGACTCGCCCTTGACCGACAAGGCGATGGTGCTCTCGGAGAGCTGGCGCACATCGCTGATCGCCGCCTCAAAGCTGGCCTGCCCGGTCTTGCAGACCTGGGAGCCGACCGGCACCCGCACCACGCAATCGCTTTCGGCGCGCATCTGGCAGGTGAGCACGTAGCCCTGGGCGAGTTCATCCTCGCTCAGCGCGTCCTCGATGAAGTTGTCGCCCAGGGCGTAACGCCCGGATTCGGCGAAGCACTTGCAGGTACCGCAAGCGCCGTCGCGGCAGTCCAGCGGGATGTTGATGCCCTGGCGGTACGCCGCGTCGGCGACGGTTTCCTGGCCGTCGGCCTCGATGAAGCGGGTCACCCCGTCCTCGAAATTCAATGCGATGCGAAAACCCATGTTGCACCTCGCTCACGGCGCCGGTCCGGCCAACGGCCAAGGCCCGCGCCGTCTCGGTCAGATGTGGTAGATGTCGATGACCTGACGGACGTAATCGTTTTTCAGCACGACCTTCTTGGCCTTGATCAGCGGCTGCTCGCCGCGCAGGTCGAGGGTGTAGAAACTGGTGCCGAAATAGCTGTCGGTGACCTGGTAGCGAAAGCTCAGGGTGTGCCAGTTGAAGCGCACCCGGCACTGGCCTTCGCCCTGCTCGACGATCTCGATGTTGCTCAGGTTGTGGGAGGTGCGGGTGTCGGGAACGGTGGCGCTGGAGCGCTCGGTCTTGATCCGGAACACCCGGTCTTCGAGGCCGCCGCGGTTGCCGTACCAGATCAGCGAGATCTCGCTCTGCGGGTCTTGGGTGAGCGTGTCGTTGTCGTCCCAGGCCGGCATCCAGAAGCTGGCGTCGGCGGCGTAGAGCTCAAGCCAACGGTCCCACTCGGCGTCGTCCAGATAACGGACCTCGCGGTAGAGGAAATCGCGCACGGTGTCGTAGAGGCTGTTCATGGCACGGCCTCCACAGGGATCAGCTGCGGTTCGGCGGACACGGCCTTGAGCATCGTTTCCTGCCAATACTTGTGCTGCAGCACGAACAGGCCTTCGTCCTCGGTGCGCACCCCGGACAGCAGCGGCTTGAGGCCGATCTCTTCGGCGGCGGCATCCGCGCCGTCGACCCAATGGGCCGCCCCGCGTGACATGTCGTTCCAGCCGCGCCCGGCGCCGTAGCCGGTCTGGCAGGAACGGAACTCTTCCAGGTCGTCCGGCGTGGCCATGCCGCTGACGTTGAAGAAGTCCTCGTACTGGCGGATGCGCTTGGCCCGGGCCTCGGCGCTCTCGCCTTTGGGGGCGATGCAATAGATGGTGATCTCGGTCTTGTCCACGGCGATCGGCCGGGCGATGCGGATCTGCGAACTGAACTGATCCATCAGGTACACGTTGGGGTACAGGCACAGGTTGCGCGAATTCTCGATCATCCAGTCGGCGCGGGCCTGGCCGAAGTCCCGGGCCAGTTCGTCGCGGCGCTCATAGGCCGGACGGTCCTCGGGGTTGGCCCAGCGGGTCCAGAGCAGCAGGTGGCCGTGGTCGAAGGAGTAGAAGCCACCGCCCTTCTTCGCCCAGCTGCCGGCGCTCATGGTCTTGATCTCTTCGCCGGCCTCGCGCTGCTGGCGCTGGTTCTGGGTGGCGGCGTAGTTCCAGTGCACGGAGCTGACGTGGTAGCCGTCGGCGCCGTTTTCGGCGGTGAGTTTCCAGTTGCCTTCGTAGATGTAGGAGCTGGAGCCGCGCAGCACTTCCAGGCCCTCGGGGGACTGGTCGACGATCATGTCGATGATCCGCGCCGACTCGCCCAGGTGTTCGGCGAGGGGCTTCACGTCGGGGTTGAGGCTGCCGAACAGGAAGCCGCGGTAGGACTCGAAGCGCGCCACCCGGGTCAGGTCGTGGGAGCCTTCGCAGTTGAAGCCTTCGGGGTAGCCCGCCTCGGCGGGATCCTTGACCTTGAGCAGCTTGCCGCTGTTGTTGAACGTCCAGCCGTGGAACGGGCAGGTGTAGCTGGAGCGGTTGCCGGACTTGTGCCGGCAGAGCATGGCGCCGCGGTGGCTGCAGGCATTGAGGAAGGCGTTGAGCACGCCGTCCTTGTTGCGCGCGATGAAGACCGGCTGACGGCCCATGGTGAGCGTCAGGTAATCGTTGTGGCGGGGGATCTGGCTTTCGTGGGCCAGGTAGATCCAGTTGCCTTCGAAGATGTGCGCCATTTCCAGCTCGAACAGCCGCGGATCGGTGAACATCTCCCGCTTGCAGCGGTAGGCACCCTGCTCCTTGTCTTCTTCGAGCAAGGCAGTGAGGTAGTCGATTCCCAGGGACATGGCCAGGGCCTCCATTGTTATTGTTCAGGCCAGGTCAGGTTAGGGAGGCGACGGCGGGCGCAATAGCCGATTCCTGCACATCGCTATCCGTTTTGCGCAGGACGGCGCGGCAGGTGTTTCAGAGGGTGCGGGGACTCAGTGGCGGCGCTTGAAGGTGTGGGACGGCAGCTCGCCGAACTGCTGGCGGTAGCTGTCGGAGAAGCGGCCCAGGTGCAGGAAACCGTAGTCGAGCGCCAGTTCGGTGAGGTTGCGCACCGGGCAACTCGGGTCGGTGAGGCAGGCGTGGATGCGCGCCAGTTTGCGCTGGCGGATGTGCTGCATCGGCGTGACGCCCAACTGGCGTTCGAACAGCGCGTACAGCGAACGCGGGCTCATGCACGCCTGCGCGGCCAGGCTTTCGGCGCTCAGGTCCTGCTTGAGGTTGCGTTCGATGAACTCCAGGATCCGCTCCAG
Source organism: Pseudomonas sp. R25(2017) (assembly GCF_002112565.1). Taxonomy (NCBI): domain Bacteria; kingdom Pseudomonadati; phylum Pseudomonadota; class Gammaproteobacteria; order Pseudomonadales; family Pseudomonadaceae; genus Pseudomonas; species Pseudomonas sp. R25(2017). The sequence continues at coordinate 72,974 of NZ_NEHZ01000024.1, read as the reverse complement.
GCTGGCCGACGGCGCGCTCAAGGATTCGCGGCTGACATTGGTGTCGAGCAGCGACAGCAGCTTGCTGCCGATGATCTGCACATAGTGCTCCTGCACCCGCAGCAGCGGATCGCTGGCTTCGGCTTCCTGGCAGATCATGCCGAGCAACGGCGTGAAGCCTTCCAGGTCGTCGAGCCGGTAATGGTTGCGCCGGAAGCGGATGCCGCCGGACGGACGCAGCCAGCGCTGCTCGTCGCACACCGACTCCAGCACGCTGACCGGCACCTTGAGGATGAATTTCTCGCAGTCGTCGGAATACGTGAGATCGACCGGATCGTCCGGGTTGATCAGCAGCAGCTCGCCCGGCACCAGATGCTGCTCGCGCTTGTGCCCGCGCCACAGGCAGTTGCCCTGCAGCAGCACTTGCAGGTGGTAGACCGTTTCCAGCGCCAGGGAGGTGACCCGTACGCTGCCGCCGTAGCTGATGCGGCACAGGTCCAGGTCGGCGAACTTGCGGTGGTTGAGGCTGGCCTGGGGATGGGCGGTCTTGGCGAGGCCGATGAGGTGCTGACCGACGTGTCGGTTGACGTAGTCGGACACGGCATACGGGTCAGCGTGGTGAAACACGCTGCTGCGCTCGCTCAGCAGGCGGCTGTCCATGGAGGGCACTCGTTCTTGTCAGGTTTTCACGGATGCCGTCCACAGTACGCCGGCGTGGCGGCAGCGACAATCGGCGGCCCGTCGAACGGTCGATCACCGAACACTTTCGGCGTTTCGGGCCGTGGCGGGCGAGCGGCTGCATCAGCAATTTATGCTCAGATCCCAGCTTAATAATATTTTACCGATGGGCACCCCGACCCTAGTCTGATCCCAAGCACAGAGAGCAGGCCGCACGCCGCCTGAATCCAATTGCCTCGTGAAAAGGGATGAGAGATGACCACTGAAACAATAAAAACAGACACGCTTGTCGTCGGTGCCGGTCAAGCGGGTGTGGCCATGAGCGAACACCTGGGCAAGCTCGGCATCCCGCACCTGGTGCTGGAGCGCAGCCGCATCGCCGAACGCTGGCGCACCGGGCGCTGGGACTCGCTGGTGGCCAACGGCCCGGCCTGGCACGACCGCTTTCCGGGGATGGAATTCGACGATGTGGATCCTGACGGTTTCGCCCACAAGGATCGCGTGGCGGATTACTTCGAGGCCTATGCGAAAAAATTCAACGCGCCGATCCGCACCGGCGTCGAGGTCAAGAGCGTGGTGCGCAATGTCGGGCGTCCGGGCTTCACCGTCGAGACCTCCGAGGGCGTGATCGAGGCCGCCCGCGTGGTGGCCGCCACCGGCCCGTTCCAGCGCCCGGTGATCCCGCCGATCGCCCCGCAGGACCCACGCCTGCAGCAGATCCACTCGGCCGACTACCGCAACCCGCAGCAACTGCCGGACGGCGCGGTGCTGGTGGTCGGCGCAGGTTCCTCGGGGGTGCAGATCGCCGATGAGCTGCAGCGTTCGGGCCGGCAGGTGTTCCTGTCGGTCGGCGCCCACGACCGCCCGCCCCGGGCCTACCGCAACCGTGATTTCTGCTGGTGGCTGGGCGTGCTCGGCGAATGGGATCAGGCCGCCATGAAACCGGGCCGCGAGCACGTGACGATTGCCGTAAGCGGCGCCCACGGCGGGCGCACCATCGACTTCCGGGGCCTGGCCCACCGTGGCATGACCCTGGTGGGCGTGACCGAGTCGTTCAAGGACGGCGTGGTGACGTTCAGGCAGGATCTGGCGGACAACCTCAAGCGCGGCGACGAGAACTACCTGGCGCTGCTCGACGCCGCCGACGCCTACATCGAACGCAACGGCCTGGATTTGCCGCCGGAGCCCGAGGCCCGGGAAACCTATCCGGATCCCGAGTGCGTGAAGCACCCGCTGGCGAACCTGGACCTGGCCGCCGCCGGCGTCACCTCGATCATCTGGGCCACCGGGTTCGCCGTGGACTACTCGTGGCTGAAGGTCGGCGCGTTCGACGACAAGGGCAAGCCGCAGCACCAGCGCGGGGTGTCCAGCGAACCGGGCGTGTATTTCCTCGGCCTGCCGTGGCAGTCCCGGCGCGGCTCTTCGTTCATCTGGGGCGTGTGGCACGACGCCAAGCACGTGGCCGACCACATCGCCACCCAGCGCAAGTACCTGGCCTACCGCGACGCCGACCAGCGCGCGGCGGCCCCCCGCAAGAACACCGACACCGTCGACGCTTGACCTTGCCTTCGCATCCCGGCGCCCGTCGCGCCGGGCCCCTTTTCGTCAGGAGTTTCACATGGCCCAGCCCACCCACACCCGCATCCGCATGTTCAACACCAAGGACACCTACCCCAACCAGACCCTGGACAACGACCTGTGCCAGGCCGTGCGCGCCGGCAACACCGTGTACGTGCGCGGCCAGGTCGGCACCGACTTCGACGGCAACCTGATCGGCCTCGGCGACCCGCGCGCCCAGGCCGAGCAGGCGATGCGCAACGTCAAGCAACTGCTCGAAGAGGCCGGCAGCGACCTGAGCCACATCGTCAAGACCACCACCTACCTGATCGACCCGCGCTACCGCGAGCCGGTGTACCAGGAAGTCGGCAAGTGGCTCAAGGGCGTGTTCCCGATCTCCACCGGGCTGGTGGTGTCGGCGCTGGGGCAGCCGCAGTGGCTGATGGAGATCGACGTGGTGGCGGTGATCCCCGAGTAAGGCGACAGACCGCCACCGCTGAACCCTGCGGGAGCGGGCTTGCCTGCCCCCCGCTCTCAAGTCGAACAGGAGTTAGAGACATGACATTTTCCATCGCCGCCCGCTGCCCGGAGACCGGCCAGTTCGGCATCGCCATCAGCTCGTCGAGCATCGCCGTCGGCGCCCGCTGCCCCTGGCTGCTGCCGGGCGTGGGCGCGGTATCGACCCAGAACATCACCCTGCCGTCCCTGGGCCCTGAAGTCCTCGCGCTGATGGAACAGGGGCTGACGCCGGACGCCGCGCTGGACAAGGCGCTGACCCGCAACGGCTACAGCCAGTACCGCCAGATCACCGCAATCAACCACCTCGGCCAGACCGCCCACTTCAGCGGCGGACAAACCCTGGGCACCCACAACGCCGTGGCGGGCGAGCAATGCGTGGCCGCCGGCAACATGCTCGCCGGCCCCTCGGTGATCGAAGCCATGGTGCGGGCGTTCGAGGACGGCGAAGGCCAGTTGGCCGACCGGCTGATCGGCGCGCTGCAGGCCGGCCAGGCCCTGGGCGGCGAAGCGGGTCCGGTGCATTCGGCGGCGGTCGTTGTGGTCGGCGAACTGACCTGGCCCATCGTCAACCTGCGAGTGGACTGGGCCGACGAAGACCCCATCGGCCAGTTGCAGAACCTGTGGGAGGCCTATCGCCCGCAGCTGCAGGACTACATCGACCGCGCCCTGGATCCTGCGAAGGCGCCGGGCTACGGCGTGGCCGGAGACGACCGATGAGCGCCAGCGCCGAGTTGCTGGCGACGCTGGTGGGGTTCGACACCACCAGCCGCGAATCCAACCTGCAACTGATCGGCTTCGTGCGCGATTACCTGGCGCGCTTCGACGTGCCCTGCGAGCTGGTCTACAACGACGAGCGCAGCAAGGCCAACCTGTTCGCCACGGTCGGGCCTTGTGACCGACCGGGGATCGTACTGTCGGGGCACACCGACGTGGTGCCCGCCGACGGCCAGCCCTGGACGGTGCCGCCGTTCGAGCTGACCCGGCGCGACGGCAAGCTCTACGGGCGCGGTACCGCTGACATGAAAGGCTACATCGCCTGCGTGCTGGCGCTGGTGCCGTCGCTGGTCGAGGCGCCGCTGAGCAAACCGGTGCACATCGCCCTGTCCTACGACGAAGAGGTCGGCTGCCTCGGCGTGCGCTCGCTGCTCAAGGTGCTGGAGCGACGCCCGGTCAAACCGCTGCTGTGCATCATCGGCGAACCCACCGAGCTCAAACCGGTGCTCGGCCACAAGGGCAAACTGGCGATGCGCTGCGATGTCCACGGCCACGCCTGCCATTCGGCCTACGCGCCGCAGGGAGTGAACGCCATCGAGTGCGCGGCCGAGCTGATCGGCGAACTGGGGCGCATCGGCCAGGGGCTCAAGGCGCCTGAGCATCACGACCCGCGTTTCGACCCGCCCTTCTCCACGGTGCAGACCGGGGTGATCAGCGGCGGCAAGGCGCTGAACATCGTACCCGCCGACTGCCGTTTCGATTTCGAGATCCGTGCCCTGCCCTCGCAGGATCCGGCCGAGGTCGCCTCGCAGCTCAAGGCCTACGCCGAACGGCAGGTGCTGCCCCGCATGCGGGCGGTCAGCGCGCAGAGCGACATCCGCTTCAGCGAGCTGTCGGCCTATCCGGGCCTGGCCACCGACGCGCAGAGCCAGGCCGCGCAACTGATCGCCGCGTTCTGCGGCTCTGGGGACTTCGGCACGGTGGCGTTCGGCACCGAGGGCGGCCTGTTCGACGCAGTCGGGATCCCCACCGTGGTGTGCGGCCCCGGCAGCATGGATCAGGGGCACAAGCCGGACGAGTTCGTCAGCCTCGCGCAGCTCGACGCCTGCGACGCGATGCTGCAACGGATGCTGGCCTCCCTGCGCGGCTGAACCGCGTGACGCACAAGCGACAGCCGCCTCCGCCCGGGGCCGGCTGCGTTGTCGCTTGTGCGCCTGAAAGCCCCGGCCCAGAGCCTCGTGAACCGATCTGCGGGGCCAGTTTTTTTAAGGTCTGAAGCAACAAATCTACTAATTTATCTCCCCCGCGCCATTGCACATGATCGACCCGACAAGAAATGCGCCGGCCGCGCCGTCGCTCACCGAAGTACGTCCACGTACTCGTCCTTGCCTTGGAGTTCGTCATGGCCACCTCAGCAACAACCGCCGCACCGCTCATCGAAAAGCACACCATCGGCTACGTGCCGCCGCAGGACCGCCACGGAAAGGTGCGCGACCTGTTCACTCTCTGGTTCGGCGGCAACATCGCGCCGCTGCCCATCGTCACCGGCGCCCTCGGCGTGCAGCTGTTCCACCTGAACCTGGTGTGGGGCATCGTCGCCATCCTGGTCGGCCACCTGGTGGGCGGCGTGCTGATGGCGCTGCACTCGGCCCAGGGCCCGCAGATGGGCATTCCGCAGATGATCCAGAGCCGCGCCCAGTTCGGCTCCCTCGGCGCCTTGCTGGTGGTGGTGATCGCCGGCGTGATGTACATCGGCTTCTTCGCCTCCAACATCGTCCTGGCCGGCAAGTCCCTGCACGGCGTGGCCGACAGCGTGCCGGTGCCGGTCGGCATCGTGATCGGCGCCCTCGGCTCGGGCGTCATCGGCATCATCGGCTACCGCTTCATCCATGTGCTCAACCGCATCGGCACCTGGGTGCTGGGGATCGGCATCATGGTCGGCTTCGGCTATATCCTGACCCACATCCAGACCGACGACTTCCTCACCCGCGGCGGCTTCAACCTGTCCGGCTGGCTGGCCACGGTGTCGCTGGCGGCGCTGTGGCAGATCGCATTCGCGCCCTATGTGTCGGACTACTCGCGCTACCTGCCGGCCGACGTGCCGGTGGCCGCCACGTTCTGGACCACCTACCTGGGGTCGGCGCTGGGCTCCAGCCTGTCGTTCGTGTTCGGCGCCGTCGCGGTGCTGGCGACGCCGGCCGGCATGGACACCATGGACGCGGTGAAACTCGCCACCGGCGCCATCGGCCCGCTGATGCTGGTGCTGTTCCTGCTCAGCGTGATCAGCCACAACGCGCTCAACCTGTACGGCGCGGTGCTGTCGATCATCACCCTGGTGCAGACCTTCGCCTGGCGCTGGATCCCCACCGCCCGCAGCCGTGCGGTGATTTCGGTCATCGTCCTGTCGGCCTGCTGCTTCACCGCCGTCGGCGCCTCGGCGGACTTCATCGGCCACTTCGTCGACATGGTGCTGGTGCTGCTGGTGGTGCTGGTGCCGTGGACGGCGATCAACCTGATCGACTTCTACGCCATCCACAAGGGCCAGTACGACATCGGCTCGATCTTCCGGGTCGACGGCGGCCGCTACGGCCGCTACAACCCCCAGGCGCTGCTGGCCTACGCCATCGGCATCGCGGTGCAGATCCCGTTCATGAACACGCCGCTGTACGTGGGCCCGGTGTCGGTGCACATCGACGGCGCGGACCTGTCGTGGCTGGTGGGGCTGCTGGTGACGTCGCCGCTGTACTTCTGGCTGGCGACGCGGGACAGCGCGTACCGTCGGCGGCTGTCGGGGGCGAAGCTGGCCGGCGGCCTTTAATTCCCAGCCATGAAAAAGCCCGGTCCGACGCAGAGTCGGATCGGGCTTTTTCGCATCCGGTCAGGCCGAACGCCGGAAACAAGCGTCCTGAAGGGAGAGGGATCAGATCAGCAGATCCTCATAGAACGCTCCGTAAGGCAGCTCGAGGTGGGCGATCTGGATTTCCAGGATCCACACGCCGGGGCTTGGTGCCCCATCGAAATGGCCCAGATCGCCGCCCCGATGGATCGCGTGGGGAAAATCGCTGACCCGATGCCCCTTGATGTCCAGGTTCAGTGTCCAGCCCATGGCCTGTGCCTGATCGGCGGCGTACCGGTACAGCTCAGTGCCGGCGACGCCTTCGCGCCAGTAGGCCTCGACCCGGTCGAACAGCTCCTTGGCGGCCGCGGCGCAGGCGATCATCTGCGGATCGGAGCCGGTGGTGAACGTTGCCCCGGCATCGCCTTCGTGGCCCTGCCAGACCACGCCCATGTCGATGAAGAAGATGTCGTTCTCGCCCAGCACCGGGTCGCCGTCGGAGCGCTGCTTGAAGGTCTTGAGGGTGTTGGCGCCGAAGCGGATCAGCAGCGGGTGCCAGATCCGTTCCATGCCCAGGTCCGCCAGGATCCGCTTGCCTTGCGCCAGCGCCTCGGACTCCGGCATGCCGGGCATGATGATCTGCGCGATCCGGTCGACCGCCTCCCAGGTCAAGCGCTGCGCCTGCCCCATCGACTCCAGCGCAAACCGTTCGCCTACCGCTTCTTTGCCGCTCAATGCCATATCCATCGCTGACTCCCTTTGCCGGAACGCACACACCATGCGCTATATACATTTTTATATTGCGAGCACCCAAATGGAAAGGCACCGGGCCGCCTGGACGTTGAAGACAGCCTTGGCTAGAGTCAAATCCGCTCTCACCGGAAGGGAATGCGGCGATGGTCACTTTGACGAGCTACACCGACCCGACAGATGCGCTGAACGCCAAGATCATGGAATTGGCGCCCAAGGAACGGCGCGACGGAAAAAAAACCACGCTCTACTTCTCGCCCCAGCCCCAGTACAACGCACCGCCGCTGACCCTCACGGGCGGCGTCTATCCCTTCACGCCACTGGGTAGCATCGGCACTTCATCGGTCGACATCTCCGGCAAGCAATGGCTGTACATCCTCAATCAGTTCAAGAACCGGCATGGCCTGACGACCGACATCGGCAATCCTGACCGGGCCGACCAACTGGTGCTGCTCGACACGCTGGACGCCGTGAAGATCAAGGAAGCGGTCGCGCGCGACAGGCAGTTCACCGGCGGCAGCATACTCATTCCGGACGCCGCCAGCGCGTTCGGAACGACCCACGCCATCACCACCTACGCCGCCCAGCAAGTCGTCGAGCGCAGGCTCGCGTTGTGCCAGGCCCAACCCGACCAAACGGCGCTGAACTACTGGAACCTGCTGGGTTCCGACCCTGCCGCACAGGCCAAGGTCTACGACTGGCTGGGAAAATACGGCTGGGCGTCAGACAAATTCGCCAGGCATGACCAAAGGTCCGGAGACAGGATCAAAAATCACCTGCAGAACCTCGAAAACTCCAACGCCCAGCATTTCGCCAGCGAAACCCGCGGCGAATACGCCGCCGCCAAACTGCTGATCACGGTTCTGGGCGAGGACTATCAGATGAAGCTGGGCAAGTCGTCGTCAGGGCGGACCAACGGGATCGACCAGATCTGGGTCAAGCGCAACCTGGTCAGCGGGGTCATCGAGCAATACATCATCGTCGAATGCAAGGGCAGCGTGGATGCCGAACTGGGTGAAGCCAGCTACGGCTGGCAGATGTCCACCGCGTGGGTGTTCCACTGCCTGATCGGCCTGCTGGGCACGAACGGCAAACTGGCCAGCACGTCGACCACCGACGTATTCGCCAAGAAGTCCATGGTGAACAAGATCCTCGATGCGATGATCAATCCGGGCCCGCCGGAGGTGAAGGGCCTGGTCATCCAGCCCATGACCAAATCGGTGATCGACGGCAGTTCGGTCGAGATGATCGACCTGGGCGCCTACGACCTGGTCGAGCAGTACAACAACGCCGTGGCTGGCCAACAAAAGTTCCAGAACGCGCCGGTGTGGACCGGCGGCCCTCTGTTCTAGCCTGCCCCGCCCGGCGGGACGTCGCCGCCCTGCGCTTGCAGAAGCTTCACGAACATCGCCAGGCTGCGCGACACCGTCCCCCGCCGCCACACCAGCCAGGTGGTCAGGTAACGGAAATCCGCGGCCAACGGCCATACGCTGACCGTCGCGGAACCGGGCATGCTCTGCAGCATGCTCAACGGCATCAAGGCCAGGCCGGCCCCGGCGCTGACGCAGGCGAGCATGCCGTGGTAGGACTCCATCTCGAAGATCTTGCCGGGCACCGCGGCGTCGGTGCTGAACCATTTCTCGAAGTGGTGGCGGTACGAGCAGTTGGCGCGGAAGGCGTAGATGCTCTCGCCGTTGACGTCCGCCGCCCGCCGGATCGGCCCGTGGTGCAACGGCGCGATCACGACCATCTCTTCTTCGAAGGCCGGTACGCCTTCCAGGGCCGGGTGCAGCACCGGGCCGTCGACGAATGCCGCCGCCAACCGGCCGGCCAGCACGCCATCGATCATTGTCCCTGAAGGCCCGGTGGACAGGTCCAGATCGACCTTGGCGTACTGCTGGTTGTAGGCCGCCAGCAACCCGGGAATGCGCACCGCCGCCGTGCTCTCCAGCGACCCCAGCGGGAACGCACCTCGGGGCTCCTCACCCGCCACGGTGGCCCGGGCTTCCTGCACCAGGTCGAGGATGCGCCGGGCGTACTCCAGGAAACTCCAGCCCGCCGGCGACAGGCGCAGACGGCTTTTCTCGCGGATGAACAGTTCGACGCCCAGATCCTCTTCGAGCTGTTTGATCCGGGTTGTCAGGTTCGACGGCACCCGATGGATCCGCGCCGCCGCAGCGCTGATGCTGCCGTGCTCGGCCACGGCCTTGAAGATTTCCAGCTGCACCAGATCCATGATCATTCTCCAATCGTGAAAGAAACGATCTTTATTATTCAGTTTCCAGAAAACGAATGCCACCCTACTCTTGGGCCCATCCACTGACCTCGCAGGACGATGCCATGAGCCCGATTTCCAGCCTGACCCACGCCATTTCCGTCAACCCCGCCACGGGCGAGCAGATCGGCCACTACGCGTTCGAATCCGATGCCGCCCTCGACGCCGCCCTGACCCGCGCCGCCTTCGGTTTCGGCAAGTGGAAGCGCAAGCCGCTGCAGGACCGTTCCCGCGCCCTGACCGCCCTGGCCTGCGCCCTGCGCGACAACGCCGACGCCATGGCCACCATGATCACCCAGGAAATGGGCAAGCCGATCGCTCAGGCCCGTGGCGAAATCGAGAAATGCGCCAAGCTCTGCGAGTGGTACGCCGAACACGGCCCGGCCATGCTCGACGCCGAGCCGACCCAGGTCGAAGGCGGCAAGGCGCGCATCGAATACCGTCCGCTGGGCCCGATCCTGGCGGTGATGCCGTGGAACTTCCCGATCTGGCAAGTGCTGCGCGGCGCGGTGCCGGCGCTGATCGCCGGCAACACCTACGTGCTCAAGCATGCGCCGAACGTGATGGGCAGCGCCTACTTGCTGCGTGATGCGTTCACCCGCGCCGGTTTCGCCGACGGTGTGTTCGAAGTCATCAACGTCACCCCTGAAGGCGTCTCCAAAGCCATCGCCGACCCGCGCATCGCTGCCGTCACCCTCACCGGCAGCGTGCGCGCCGGTATGGCCATCGGTGCCCAGGCCGGTGCCGCGCTGAAGAAATGCGTGCTGGAACTCGGCGGCTCCGATCCGTTCATCGTGCTCAACGACGCCGACCTCGACGAAGCCGTGCAGGCCGCCGTGATCGGCCGCTACCAGAACTCCGGGCAAGTGTGCGCCGCCGCCAAACGCCTGATCGTCGAAGAAGGTGTGGTGGAGGAATTCACCCGCCGGTTCGTCGAGGCCACCCGCCAACTGGTGATGGGCGATCCGCTGGCGGCCGACACCTACATCGGCCCGATGGCCCGCTTCGACCTGCGCGACGAGCTCGACGGGCAAGTGCGCGCCACCCTCGAAGAAGGCGCCACCCTGCTGCTCGGCGGCGGCAAGGCCCCAGGGGCCGGCAACTACTATGAACCGACCGTGCTGGCCAACGTCACCGACCGCATGACCTCGTTCAGGCAGGAACTGTTCGGCCCGGTGGCGTCGATCATCACCGCCCGCGACTGCGCCCACGCCGTGGCCCTGGCCAACGACAGCGAGTTCGGCCTGACCGCGACGATCTACACCGCCAACGTCCCACTGGCCCAGCAACTGACCAGTGAGCTGGAGACCGGCGGCGTGTTCATCAACGGCTACTCCGCCAGCGACCCCCGCGTGACCTTCGGCGGCGTGAAGAAAAGCGGGTTCGGCCGTGAGCTGTCGCACTTCGGCGTGCGCGAGTTCTGCAACGCGCAGACCGTATGGTTGGATCGCCGCTGATCAGCGAGGTCCTCTTCGCGGGCACACCACAAAACCTGTAGGAGCTTGCCTGCAAGCGATGAGGCCAGTTCAGCCGACATTTCTGTTGCCTGACCTACCGCAATCGCCAGCAGGCTGGCTCCCACAGGTATCGCAGGTGTCCGCAGGATTCATGTACACCGCCAAAACCTGTAGGAGCTTGCCTGCAAGCGATGAGGCCGGCACTGCCGACATCTCTGCTGGCTGAGCCACCGCTATCGCTGGCAAGCCAGCTCCCACAGGTATCGCAGGTGTCCGCAGGATTCATGTACACCGCCAAAACCTGTAGGAGTTTGCCTGCAAGCGATGAGGCCAGTTCAGCCGACATCTCCGTTGCCTGACCTACCGCCATCGCTGGCAAGCCAGCTCCCACAAGTATCCCAAGCGTTCGCAAGATTCATGTACACCGCCAAAACCTGTGGGAGCTGGCTTGCCAGCGATGAGGCCGGCACTGCCAACATCTCTGTTGACTGAGCCACCGCCATCGCCAGCAGGCTGGCTCCCACAAGGGATCCCTGTATTCCACAGAAACCTG
>NZ_NEHZ01000024.1:0-61617 GCF_002112565.1 Pseudomonas sp. R25(2017) | reverse complement strand
CTACCGCCATCGCCAGCAGGCTGGCTCCCACAAGGGATCCCTGTATTCCACAGAAACCTGTTGGACCCCTTCAGTCCTTGAAGTCTGTAGACAGCGCCAACGCGTGCCACTCGGCCAGCTCCTGCGCCACCAGGCGGTTCTTCGCCTCGATCCGCGCCACCGTGTCGCTGCCCAGGGCCAGCCGCTGCGGCGGGTTCGGGGCATCGGCCAGCGCCAGCATCGCTTCGGCGAACTTCACCGGATCCCCCGGCTGCGCATGGTTGGCGGCTTCGGCGAAGGTGCGCATCTTGCCCACGGTGTCGTCGTAGTCCGGCAGCACCAGCGCGGTCTTGATCAACGATTGCTCGTCCAGGAAATCGGTGCGGAAGAAGCCCGGTTCGACCACCGTCACATGGATGCCCAACGGCGCCAGTTCCTGATGCAGCGCTTCGCTGATGCCCTCCACCGCGAACTTGGTGGAGCCGTACACGCCCCAGCCCATGTAAGCCTGGTAGCCGCCGATGGACGAGATGTTGATCACCCGCCCGCTGCGCTGGGCACGCATGTGCGGCAGCACCGCGCGGGTCACGTTGAGCAGGCCGAACACATTGGTGGCGAACAGCCGCTCGGTTTCGCTGGCGCTGGTTTCTTCCACCGCCCCCAGCACGCCGAAACCGGCATTGTTGACCAGCACGTCGATGCGGCCGAAACGTTTGATGCTCTCCGCCACCGCTTGATGGGCTTCGTCCTCGCGGGTGACGTCCAGCCGCACCGCCAACAGGTGGGGGTGCTCGCCGAGGCGGTCGGTGATGTCTTGCGGCTTGCGGGCGGTGGCGATCACCGCGTCGCCGGCACGCAGGGCGTGTTCGGCGATCAGGGAGCCGAAACCACGGGAAGCGCCAGTAATGAGCCAGGTACGCATATCAACTCCTCCTGTCAGTGGCCTTGGCGAACGTGCCGGGCCTTCTCGATGAGTTGAGCGAACTGTAAGGCCGTGCTACTGATGTGATAATCCCAGCAAATTCGCATGGCTTTGTGAAAGGCACTCACAAATGAAACAACCGTCCACCGCTGATCTGTCGATGTTCCTGTGCATCGCCCGGCACCTGAACTTCAGCCGCGCAGCGGTGGAACTGGGGCTGACCCCTTCGGCCCTGAGCCATGCGCTGCGCACCCTGGAAAGCCGCCTCGGCGTGCGCCTGTTCAACCGCACCACCCGCAGCGTGGCCCTGACCGAGGCCGGCGAACGTTTGCAGACGCGGCTCCAACCGGCGTTCCGCGACATCGACGATGCGCTGGAGGACCTCAACCGGTTCCGCGACACGCCCTCCGGCACCTTGCGTATCAGCGCCGGGCGCCAGGCCTGCGAACTGGTGCTGTTGCCCATCGTCAGCGATTTCCTGCGGGCCTATCCGGACATTCGCCTTGAAGTCATCGACAGCGACGCCCTGCTGGACATCGTCGCGGGCGGCTTCGATGCCGGCGTGCGCTTCGGCAACCGGCTGGAGGCGGATATGGTCTCAGTGCCCATCGGCCCGTCCCTGCGCTCGGTGGTGGTCGGGTCGCCGGCGTTTTTCGAGCGCCATGCCACACCGCACAAGCCTGAGGACCTGCACGGGCTGCCGTGCATCCGTCACCGCTTCCCCAGCGGCACGCTGTACCGCTGGGAGTTCGAGCGCGGCGGCATCGCCCAGGAAATCGAAGTCAACGGCCCGCTGACCTTGGGCGACGTCAGCCTGATGGTCGGCCCGGCACTGCAGGGCGCGGGGCTGGCCTATGTGTTCGAGGGCATGGTCAGCGAGCATCTGGCCGCCGGACGTCTGGTGCAGGTGCTCGGCGACTGGTGCCCGCACTACCCCGGCCTGCACCTGTACTACCCCAGCCGACGCCATGTGCCGGCGCCGCTGCGGGCCTTCATCGACTTCGCCCGCACGGGCAAGGCCGGCTGAGGCGGCTACAGGTACTTCAGCCAGGCGATGTCCTTGCGCCGGGCCTTCAGCAGCGAAAACCAGCGCACCGCCGGAAACAGCGCCACCGCCAGTGCCACCGCCGCCAGCCAGACCGCCGCCACGGACGAAAAGCCGAAATGGCTGCCCTGGTTGAGCCCGAACAGCGCCACGCCCATCAGGTACAGCAGTTTCAGCGCATACAGGTGCAGCAGATAGAAAAACATCGGCGCCGAACCGAACACCGTCAGCCAGCGGATCCAGCGCCGCTCCCCTGCGCGTTCGAAGCCGCGCAAAAGCAACAGCCCGATGCTCACGGTCAGCGCGATGAACAGCAGCGACGGCGGGTATTTGGTGATGTTGAGAAAGCTCATCAGGGTTTGCGTAGCGCTGTCGCCGAACGCCCAGGGCTTCTCGCCATAGCCGTTGAGCAGGCGCAGCCCGGCGAACCCCAGCAATCCCGCGATGCCGGCCAACAGCAGGCAGGACCTGCGCACAGCCGCATCGGCGTCACGGGCGAACCAGGGCCCCAAGGCGTAACCGAGGCCGATCACGCCGATCCACGGCAACAGCGGATAGGACGTGCGCAGGCGCAGGCTTTCGCCCAGTTCGATCCAGCCGCGGTCGTGCAGGATCGCCCAAGGCACATGCAGCGCGGATTCCTTGGCGAAGTGCACGCCGTCCAGCAGGTTGTGCCCGGCGATGAGCACCAGGCTCAACGTCAGCAGCAACCAACGGGGCAGCCAGACCAACAGCGACAGCGCGATCATGCTCAGGCCGATGGCCCAGATCACTTGCAGGTAAATCACGCTCGGCGGCAGCTGGAACGTCCAGGCGAAGTTCACCAGGGTGAATTCGAGCACCACCAGAAACAGCCCGCGCTTGAACAGAAAGGCGCTGACCGCCGCTTTGCCCGCGTGCCTTTCGCCGAACAGCCAGGCCGACAGCCCGGTCAGCAGCACGAACACCGGCGCGCACAGGTGCGCCAGGGTGCGGCTGAAGAACAGTTCAGGCTCCGTGGCGGCGATGTCCATCGGATCGCTGACCTGACGGTGCAGCAGAAAGGTTTCGCGCACGTGATCCAGCAGCATGAACAGGATGACCAGGCCCCTGAGGGCATCGATGGACAGCAGGCGGCCGGTCACAGGCGGAACGGGTGGGGAAGCGGCAAGAGTCATGGCGGTATCGCAATCGAAAAGAGAATCCGACCGGGGCCGACAGCGGAGGGCCCCGAATTTTCGTTACCTTATAACACTAATTTTTCGATGAACGGCCAGCCGCCCTCAAACGGTGCGCAGACGCTCCAGCAACACCTGCAACGGATGGCGCAGCGCCCGCTCCGACTGACGCTTGACCTGGCTGCGGCACGAATAGCCGGTGGCCAGCGCCTCGCCCCGCTCCGCCGGCGCCTCGACCTGCCGCGCCCAGGACTGCTCGTAGATCACCGCCGACGTTCCGCGGTTGCGCGCCTCGTGGCCGTAGGTGCCGGACATCCCGCAGCAGCCGGTCGCCTGGGTCGCCAGTTTCAGGCCGACGCGCTCGAACACCTGCTCCCATTGCCGGGTCGCCGCCGGAGCGTTGGTCTTCTCGGTGCAGTGCGCCAGCAGGCGGAAGCCCTCCGCCGCCGGCAGACCGCTGCGCTCGGGCATCGCCTTGAGCAGCCACTCCTGCACCAGCGCCACTTCCGGGCAGCGCTCCATCCCCGGCACCTTGAGGTACTCCTGGCGATAGACCAGGGTCATGGCCGGATCCAGCCCCACCAACTGCACGCCGAGATCGGCCAACTCGCGCAATTGCCCGGCGTTGCGCAGCGCCGCGCGGTTGAACGCCGACAGGAAGCCCTGCACATGCAGCGGCTTGCCGTTGGCGCTGAACGGCGCCAGGTAGACCTGATAGCCCAGGCGCGAAATCAGCTCGACCAGGTCCGCCAGCAAGGGCGCCTCGAAGTAACGGGTGAACGCATCCTGCACCAGCACCACGCTGCGTTCGCGCTGCGCCTGGGTCAGCGCCGACAGCAGCGGCACCGTGGCTGGCTGCACGTGCCAGCGACGCATCGCCCCGTGGAAATCGAAGCGGCTGAGCAGCGGCACATCGACCATGCCGCCGACGCGCTCCAGCATCCGCCGGCTGAACGCCGACCCCATCAACCCGTTATAGATCAGCGGCACCCGCGCCAGGAACGGCACGCTGTACTCCAGCGAGGCGATCAGGTAATCGCGCAGCGGCCGCAGGTAACGGGTGTGGTACAGCTCCAGGAAACGCGAACGGAAGTCCGGCACGTTGACCTTGACCGGGCACTGCCCCGCGCAGGACTTGCACGCCAGGCACCCGGCCATGGCGTCGTACACCTCATGGGAGAAGTCCGCCGCCGGGCTTCGGCCGTTGCGCCAGCGCTGCAGCAGGTTGGCGAAGAACGGCGGCCGGCGTGTGCCTTCGGCCAGCACATCGACCCCCGCCTCGCCTTGCAGGCGCAGCCATTCGCGGATCAGCGACGCCCGGCCCTTGGGCGACTGCGAGCGCTGGCGGGTGGCCTTCCACGACGGGCACATAGCGTCGTCCGGATCGAAGTTGTAGCAGGCGCCGTTGCCGTTGCAGTGCATCGCCGCGCCGTAGTCCTGCCAGACCTTTTCCTCGATCTGCCGATCCAGCTCGCCGCGCAGGGTCACTTCGTCGATCTTCAGCAAGGCGGCGCCGGGGATGTCCGGGGTCGCGATCTTGCCGGGGTTGAACTGGTTGAACGGGTCGAACGCCGCCTTCAGGGCTTGCAGCGCCGGGTACAGCTCGCCGAAGAACGCCGGCGCGTATTCCGAACGCAGGCCTTTGCCGTGCTCGCCCCACAGGAGGCCGCCGTAGCGTTGGGTCAGCGCGGCCACGCCGTCGGACACCGGGCGCACCAGCGCCGCCTGCTGCGGATCCTTCATGTCGAGGATCGGCCGCACGTGCAGCACGCCGGCATCGACATGGCCGAACATGCCGTACTGCAGCTTGTGGCTGTCGAGCAGGTCGCGCAGTTCGCCGATGTACTCGGCCAGGTGCTGCGGCGGCACGGCGGTGTCCTCGACGAACGGCTGCGGCCGCGCTTCGCCGGCGACGTTGCCGAGCAGGCCCACCGCCCGCTTGCGCATGCCGTAGACCTTGTTCACCGCCGCCTGGCCCACCGCAAGCGTGTGCCCCAGGCGCTGCACCGTGGCGTCGCTGCCCAGATGCCCGAGGAAGGCTTCGACCCGGCGTTGCAGGTCGTCCGGATCGTCGCCGCAGAACTCCACCAGGTTGATGCCCCGGGTCGGCTGGTCGGCGCTTTCCGGGAAGTATTCGGCCACGCCGTGCCAGACGATGTCCTGCATCGCCAGCATCAGCACTTTGGAGTCCACGGTCTCGATCGACAGCGGCTTGAGCGCCATCAGCGCCCGGGCATCGCGCAGGGCTTCCATGAAGCCGGCGTAGCGGATGTTCACCAGCATCGTGTGCTTGGGGATCGGCAGCACATTGAGCTTGGCTTCCACCACGAACCCCAGCGAGCCCTCGGCGCCGCACAGCACGCTGTTGAGGTTGAAGCGCCCGTCGGCCTCGCGCAGGTGCGCCAGGTCGTAGCCGGTCAGGCAACGGTTCAGGTCGGGGAAGCGTTCGCGGATCAGCTCGCCCTGCTCGTCGATGATCTGCCGGGCGCAGCGGTAGACCTCGCCGACGCGGTCCTGGCGGGCGCACTGCTCGGCCAACTGCGGCTCAGCCAACGGATGGCCGTGCAGGCGCTCGCCGCCGCGCAGCACCATGTGCAGTTCCAGCACATGGTCGCGGGTCTTGCCGTAGGTGCAGCTGCCCTGGCCGCTGGCGTCGGTGTTGATCATCCCGCCGACCGTGGCGCGGTTGGACGTGGACAGTTCCGGGGCGAAAAACAGCCCGGAGGCCTTGAGGGCGGCATTGAGCTGGTCTTTCACCACGCCCGCCTGCACCCGCACCCAACGCTGCTCCACGTTGATCTCAAGGATGCGGTTCATGTGCCGCGACAGGTCGACGACGAGGCCGTCGGTCAGCGACTGGCCGTTGGTGCCGGTGCCGCCGCCCCGGGGCGTCACCACCACCTGGCGATGGACAGGTTCGGCGATCAGGCGCGCCAGCAGCGCGACGTCGTCGGCATCCCGGGGGAACACCGCCGCCTGGGGCAGGCGCTGGTAGATCGAGTTGTCGGTGGCCAGCACTACGCGGCTGGCGTAGTCGGCGCTGATTTCCCCCTTGAAGCCCTGATCCTTCAGGGCCTGAAGGAATCGTTGGTAATCGGCGTTCAAGGCGGCAACAGGCGACAGCTGGGCAATCATGGGTCGGGCGTCTCGGTCGAAAAGGCATTGCGGCGGTAAACACTTGTAGGCAACGAATGATTGCGTCAGGCTCCGCCATCTCATGGTGCCCATGTTCATTGCAGGGGCGGTCTGCGACAAACGTAAATTCGACCCGACTTTAATGACTAAAACGAATGAATCCGCGAACCCTCACTCCTTCGATGTCGTTGCTGCTGGCCTTTGAGGCCGCCGCCCGCCACGAAAGCTATACCCGCGCCGCCCACGAGCTGTCGCTGACCCAGAGCGCAGTCAGCCGTCAGGTGCAGATTCTGGAGAAGATGCTCGGCATGCGCCTGTTCACCCGCGAAGGCCGGCGGGTGATCCTTACCGACGTCGGGCGCATGTACCAGCGCGAACTGGCCGAAGCCCTCGGCCAGATCCGCAGCGCCACCCTGCAGGCCATGGCGTTCGGCTCCGGCATCCATAGCCTGCGGCTGGCGACGCTGCCGACCTTCGGCTCGAAATGGCTGCTGCCGCGCCTCAAGGACTTCTACACCGCCCACCCCGGCATGACCGTGCACCTGCATTCGCGCATCGAAGCCATCGACTTCGACACCAGCGAGATCGACGCGGCGATCTGCGTCGGCGGCGGCGACTGGCCGGGCCTGACGGCCCTTCCCCTGCACACCGAGGAACTGGTGGCCATCGCCAGCGCCCAACTGAGCGAAACCGAACGCCAGGCCGCCGAGCGTCAGATCGCCGACCAGCTGCTGCTCAACGTCAGCAGCAACGCCCAGGCCTGGGCCGAATGGTTCAGCCACCACGCCCTGCCCCACCGCCGCATGCGCATCGGCCCGAGCTTCGAGATGACCTCGCACTTGATCCAGGCCGTGCGCGCCAACATCGGCGTCGGCCTGGTGCCCAGGATCCTGGTGGAAGACGAACTGCAGAACGGTGAGCTGCTGCAACTGGGCGAACCGATCACCAGTCGCCGCAGCTATTACCTGGTGTACCCGGCGCGCAACGAATCGTTGCCGTCGCTGAAGGCGTTCCGGGACTGGCTGGTGCAAACGCTCTGACCCTGGAGCCGCTTTCGCGGGCAAGCCCGCTCCCACCGGATTGTGCGGTGACCACAACCCCTGCCTTCACCCGAGATCCTCTGTGGGAGATCTTCTGTGGGAGCCAGCCTGCTGGCGATAGCGTCAGTCCTGGCACCGCAGGACCGGCGCGAGACAGTTGCTCCCACATTGGATACGCGTCGTGCATATGCCCGCGAAGAGGCCCGGGCCAGCGCCCTCAGAACCTCGGCTTGACCGCTTTCCAGTCCGGCTTGTAGCGCTGCATCTGGCGCACATCGTCACGCTGGCGGATCCCGCAGGTCAGGTACTGGTCATGCAGCTTGCCCAACTGCGCGTAGTCCAGTTCGACGCCCAGCCCCGCCGCGCGGGTGATCTTCACGCAGCCGTCGACGATCGGCAGCTTGCCGCCCTTGATCACCTCTTCGTCCGGCTCTTGCCATGGATAGTGGGTGTCGCAGGCGTAATCCAGGTTCGGCACCGACGCGGCCACATGGGCCATGGCCATGAGGCTGATGCCCAGGTGCGAGTTGGAGTGCATCGACACGCCGAGGCCAAAGGTGTCGCACATCTTCGCCAGGGTCTGGGTGTCACGCAGGCCGCCCCAGTAATGGTGGTCGGCGAGCACGATCTGCACGCTGTTCTGCTCGACGCTGCGGCGGAACTCGTCGAAATCGGTGACCACCATGTTGGTCGCCAACGGCAGGCCGGTGCGCTTGTGCAGCTCGGCCATGCCGCCGAGGCCCGGGGTCGGATCCTCGTAGTACTGCAGATCGTCGCCGAGCAGTTCGGCCATGCGGATGGACGTCTCCAGCGACCAGTTGCCGTTGGGGTCGATGCGCAGCGGCAAACCGGGAAACGCTTGCTTCAGCGCCTTGATGCACGCCACCTCATGCTCCGGCGGCAAGGTGCCGGCCTTGAGTTTGATGCTCTTGAAGCCGTAGGCCTCGATCATCCGCGCCGCCTGGGCGACGATCTGCTGTTCGCTCAGCGCCTCGCCCCAGTTGTCCGGCCTGTAGGGCGAATCCACGTGCTGCGCGTACTTGAAGAACAGGTAAGCGCTGAACGGCACCTCATCGCGCAACGCACCGCCCAACAGATCCACCAACGGCACGTTCAGGTAACGCGCCTGCAGGTCGAGAAACGCCACTTCGAATGCCGAATAGGCGTTGCTCACCGCTTTGCTGGCGTGGGAGCCGGGGGCCAGTTCGGCGCCGGCCACGCTGGCGGGTTTGTTCGCGGCGACGGTGGCCTGCACGATGCGGCGCAGCTGGTTGAGGTTGAACGGGTCAAGGCCGATCAGCTGCGCCTGCAACTGCTGCTGGATCGCCAGCGCCGGGGCGTCGCCGTAGCTTTCGCCCAGGCCGATGTAGCCGTTGTCGCTTTCGATCTCGATGATCGAACGCAGCGCGAAGGGTTCGTGGATGCCGCTGGCGTTGAGCAGCGGCGGATCCCGGAAAGCAATCGGGGTGACGGTCACACGGGTGATTTTCAAGGGAACGCTCCTGCTGGATCGGGATCAGTGGCTGGCAGCCGTTTTCGCCGCCGTCGCGACGGCGGTGTCACGGCCAGGCTTTGCCGGGGTTTGGCCCTTGGCGCCGGGCGCCATGCGGGCGAAGAAGATCACCACCGCCGCCACCAGCGACGTGGCGGCCAGGCCGTACAGGCCGCCCTCGATGGAGCCGGTGGTCTGCTCAAGAAAACCGAAGGCGGTCGGCGCGACGAAGCCGCCCAGGTTGCCGATGGAGTTGATCAGCGCGATCACCGCCGCCGCGATGCGCGCATCCAGGTAACTTTGCGGAATCGGCCAGAACAGCGCCGATGCCGCCTTGAAACCGATGGCGGCAAAACAGATGGCGACGAAGGCGAACACCGGTCCGCCGGTGGTGGAGATGAACATGCCGACCGCCGCGATCACCAGGGTCAACGCCACCCAGGCCTGCTGGAATTTCCATTTGCCGGCCAACGCGGCGAAGCCGTACATCGCCGCGATGGAGATGATCCACGGGATCGAATTGAGCAGGCCGACCTGGAAATCGCCGAGGTTGCCCATCTTCTTGATCATGCTCGGCAGCCAGAACGTCGCGCCGTAGATGGTCAGGGCGATAGAGAAATAGATGAAGCAGAACAGCGCGATCTGCCGGTCCGCCAACAGCTTGAAGACCGACGGCTTGACCGCCTGGGCCGCTTCCCGGGCCCGCTGCTCGTCGGCGATCGCCGCCACCAGCGCTTCGCGCTCTTCTTCGCTCAGCCACCGGGCCTGGCGCGGGTGCGATTGCAGCCAGAACCAGACGAACCCGCAGAGCACCACCGACGCGGCGCCTTCGATCAGGAACATCCACTGCCAGCCGTGCAGGCCCATCCCGCTGATGTGCAGCAGCGCCCCGGACACCGGCCCGGAAATCACCGACGCGATCGCCGAGCCGCTGAGGAACACCGCCATGGTCTTGCCCCGCTCGGACGCCGGCAGCCACTGGGTGAAGTAGTAGATGATCCCCGGAAAGAACCCGGCCTCGGCGGCGCCGAGAATGAAGCGCAGCACGTAGAAACTGATCTCGCCCTGCACGAACGCCATCGCCATGGCGGCGGCGCCCCAGGTGAACATGATCCGCGTCAGCCAGGCGCGGGCGCCGTAGCGCTGCAGGAGCATGTTGGACGGCACTTCGAACAGGGCGTAGCCGATGAAGAACAGCCCGGCGCCCAGTCCGTAGGCGGCCGCGCCGATGCCCAGGTCGGTTTCCAGGTGGCTGCGCACGAAGCCGATGTTGACCCGGTCGATGTAGTTGACGATGAACATCACCACGAACAGCGGCAGCACATGGCGCTTGACCTTGGCGGCGGCCCTGGCGAGGACCGTGATGTCCGGCGGACTCTGGAGGGTATTCAAGGGGCGACTCCCGATCATTGTTTTTTTAGGGAAGCTTGAGGCACAGCCCGATCATGGACGCCGGTATTGATCCCGTCTAATCTAACTTGGCACTTGATTGATACCCGGATTGGATCAATGTTCGAACTGACCCAGCTGCGCTGCTTCACCACCGTCGCCACCGAACTGAATTTCCGCCGCGCCGCCGAGCGGCTGAACATGACCCAGCCGCCGCTGAGCCGGCAGGTCCAGCTGCTGGAGCATCACCTGGGCGTCGAACTGTTCACCCGCAACACCCGCAGCGTGGCGCTCACCGCCGCCGGCCGGGCGTTCTTCATCGAAGCGCAGAACCTGCTGGAGCGCGCCCAGCAGGCGGCCGTCACCGCCCGGCGGTTCGCCGAGGGCGACATCGGTTCGGTCAACATCAGTTTCGTCGGCAGCGCCGTGTATGAGTTTCTGCCCAAGGTCATCGCCGAGGCGCGGCTGAACCAGCCCCAGGTGAAAATCGACCTGACGGAAATGAACACCTACCAGCAGCACGAAGCCTTGCGGGCCCGGCGCATTGACCTGGGCATCGTCCGCGCGCCGCTGCTGGAGCCGGGCTACGCCACCGAATGCCTGGTTCGCGAACCGTTCGTGCTGGCCGTGCCGAGCGGCCATCGCCTGGCGGAGGCGGCTGAGGTGTCAGTCAGCGACCTCGACGGCCAGCCGTTCCTGATGTACTCCCACGCCGCCTACCCGCCGTTCAACGAACTGCTGACCGGCACCCTGCGCTCGGCCCGGGTCGCCCCGGACTACGTGCAATGGCTGGGGTCTTCGCTGACCATCCTGGCGCTGGTCAACGCCGGCATGGGCCTGGCCCTGGTGCCGCGTTGCGCCACCAGCGTGGTGTTCAGGAATGTGGTGTTCCGCGAGATCGACCTGGGTGACGGGGTGCAGAGCGAGCTGCACCTGATCTGGCGGGAGAACAACGACAACCCGGCGTTCGCGATGCTGCTGGAGGGCATTCGCCGGGCGGTGAAGGAAGGTTGGGGGTGAAAAGGTGCAGGCAGGACTGATCAGCGCTTGAGCGGCGGTGGCGCCTTCGGCCCCTTCACCAGCGGTTTCTCCAGCATTTTTCCGTCCGGTCCGTAAAACAGGCGCACGATATGGGGCGGCATGGGTTGTGGTGCTCTGGCGGTCATGATGAACCCTCTGATTTCGGGTTGAACTCAACCCACTTAACTTTCGCGGAATCTATCAGCAAGAACTCGGCGCCAAAAGGTACCTCAGTGCCATCATCGTTCAGCCAACAGGGTGATTGCATCAGGAACTGCCCGCTGCTCGACTCCGGCGGCCACTCGACGGGCCAGCCTAGGACGCGCCTTTCGTCATGCAGATGCAAGGTGATGAGCCGGTCAAACTGCACGAACGCCCTGAACCATTCACTCGGGTAAGAAGATTGTTTCGTCACGTTTCTGCTGCGCAGCCAACGGTGCAATCGGTCATTGGTGGCCAGGCAACAGGCGAACAACCCAAGCACCAGCGACACGGCAAACGCCCAGAACGCCTGCGCCCCGCCGTCCCATTTTCCTACGGAAAAACCCCACGCCCCCATCCACCGGCAGACGGCGCCAATGCCCATCACCACGCCATGGATCACAAACGTGAAGATCAGCGCCTGCACGATCTGCCCGAACGTGTCGGGCCGCCTGAACGCCGTGAGGGTGTAGAACACCCAGGTCGAGACGAACCCGGGGATCAGGTACTGCAACAACGGAATCACTTCCTTCACCAGATCATCCATGATCCGCGGCTCCTCAAAACAGAAAACAGACCTCCCTCAATGACGATGCCGGCCCCCAAAGGAGCCGGCATCCGAAGCCTAGCCCAGGCAGCGAAACCGCCCCGGCCCAAGTGTCACATCTCATTGCGCATGCACCGGGCCTTACGCCTCCTGCAGGATCAGGTCCGCCCCCTTCTCCGCCACCATCAGCACCGCCGCATGGGTGTTGCCGGATGTCACGTTGGGGAATACCGAGGCATCGACGATCCGCAGCCCTTGCAGGCCATGCACCTTGAGCCGCTTGTCGACCACCGAGACCTGCTCGTCCGCCCCCATCGCGCACGAGCCGCACAAGTGGTAGATCGAGCCGCAGTTGTCGCGGAAGTACTGCAGCATCTGCTCGTCGCTCTCCACCGCCGGCCCCGGCAGGACCTCATCGACCGTGATGCCCTTGAGCGCAGGCGCGCCCATGATCTTGCGCATCAGGCGGCTGCCCTGGATCACCTCGTCGATGTCCTTTTGCGTGCTCAGGTAGTTCGGGTCGATCAGCGCAGCGTCACGCGGGTTCTTCGAGGCGATCTCGATGTGCCCGCGGCTGGTGGGCCGGCACGGGTTGAAGCACAGCAGGAAGCCTGAATACGGCTCGGGCTTGAGGCTGGCCTTGTTGTTCTTCGGGATCTGGTACGACAGCGGGTTGAAGTACAGCTGCAGGTTCGGATGCGCCTGCCGCTCGTTGCCGCGGAAGAAGCCGCCGGCCTGGTTCACGCTCATCGCCAGCGCGCCCTTGCGGGTGAACAAATACCGGATGCCGAGCTTGAGCTGGCCGAACAGCGAGCTGAGTTC
The DNA here is from genome assembly GCF_002112565.1 of Pseudomonas sp. R25(2017). NCBI lineage: Bacteria > Pseudomonadati > Pseudomonadota > Gammaproteobacteria > Pseudomonadales > Pseudomonadaceae > Pseudomonas > Pseudomonas sp. R25(2017). The sequence continues at coordinate 48,868 of NZ_NEHZ01000024.1, read as the reverse complement.
ATCGTTCAGCGTCGGGATGTTGGCCTTGTAGTAGTAGCTCACGCACAGGTGGTCCTGCAGGTTGCGCCCCACCGCCGGCAGGTGCTTGACCACCGGGATCCGGTGCTTGGCCAGCAAGGTGCGGTCGGCCACGCCGGACAGTTGCAGGATCTTCGGCGTATCGACGGCGCCGGCGCACAGGATGACTTCCTTGCGTGCGGTGAACGTGCGCGTCACGCCGTGCTGGGTGATGGCGATGCCGGTGGCGCGCTGCGCGCTGTCGTCGAACAGCACACGGTCGACCAGCGCGTAATGCTCCACGCTCAGGTTCGGCCGGCCCAGCGCCGGATGCAGGTGCGCGAAGCTGCTGGAGCAGCGCTGGCCGTTGCGCGTGTTGACGTCGTAGATGCCCGCGCCTTCGAACGTCGGCCCGTTGAAGTCGTCGCTGCGCGGATAGCCCAGCTCATCGCAGCCCTTGAGGAACACGTCGCAGATCGGGTGGGTCTGGCCCGCCATCGGGGTGATGCTGATCGGGCCGCTGCCGCCGTGGTACTCGCTGTCGCCCAGCGGGTGGTTCTCCAGCTTGCGAAAGTACGGCAGCACGTCCTTGAAGCCCCAGCCGTCGTTGCCGTTGGCGGCCCAGTCGTCGAAGTCATGGGCCTGGCCGCGCACGTAGATCATCGCGTTGATCGAACCCGATCCGCCCTGCACCTTGCCGCGCGGGGCGTAGATCTCACGGTTGCCGAGCTGTTTCTGCGGCTGGCTGTAGTACATCCAGTTGAACGTCGGGTTGTAATACATTTTGGCGAAGCCGACCGGGATCTTGAACCACGGCGAACTGTCCTTGCCGCCCGCCTCCAGCAGCAGCACCGAGTGTTCGCCCGAGGCCGAGAGCCGGTTGGCCAGCACGCAGCCGGCGGCGCCTGCGCCAGCGATGATGTAGTCGTATGTCATGCACGGTTACCGCGTCAGTCGTTGTACGAAAATCGAATGGGCAATGGCGTTCTCTGCGGGGGCCGACAGGTGGGCTCCCACAGGACCGCATCCGCCCTGTCAGCCCTTGGCCGGCGAGGTGTCTTTCACGTCGGCCGGGGTCGGGGCCATCTGCAGGTGCAGGCGCTCTCCGGTGTACGGCGAATGCCGGCGCACCACGTCCATGTCCAGTTCCACCCCCAGGCCCGGCTCGGTGGACGGGATGATGTAGCCGTCCTCCCACTGCAACGGTTTCTTCAGGACTTCGGCGTGGAAGCCGCCCCAGGTCTCGATGCTTTCCTGGATCAGGAAGTTCGGCGTGCACGCCGCCAACTGGAAACTCGCCGCCGCGCCGATCGGGCCGTTGTACAGGTGCGGCGCGATCTGCGCGTAATGCGCTTCGGCCATGCTGGCGATCTTCTTGCCTTCGAGCAGGCCGCCGCAGCGCCCCACGTTCATCTGCAGGATCGACGCCCCGCCGGCCTGCAGCAGCTTGAAGAACTCGTACTTGGTGGTCAGGCGCTCGCCCGTGGCGATCGGGATGCTGGTCTTGGCCGCGACCTGGGCCATGGCCTCTTCCTGGCCCGGCGGCACCGGTTCCTCGAACCACAGCGGGTCGTACTTCTCCAGGCGCTTGGCCAGGCGGATCGCCGAAGACGGCACCATTTGCCCGTGGGTGCCGAACAACAGGTCGCACTGGTTGCCCACCGCCTCACGGATCTTGCGGCAGAAGGTTTCGCAGCGCTCCAGCACCTCCAGCGAGATCTGGTGCCCGGAGTACGCGGTGTACGGGCCGGCCGGGTCGAACTTCACGGCGGTGAAGCCCTTCTGCATGTTCTGCACCGCGCACTCGGCGGCCAGGTCCGGGTCGTCGTAGTCGTATTCGCCGCGGCTGTTGAGCGGGTACAGGTAGGTGTAGGAACGCAGGCGCTCGTGCACCTTGCCGCCCAACAGTTCGTAGACCGGTTTGTTCGCGGCCTTGCCGATGATGTCCCAGCAGGCCATTTCCAGGCCGCTGACCACGCCCATCATGGTCAGGTCGGGCCGCTGGGTGAAACCGCTCGAATAGGCCTGGCGGAAGAAGCGCTCGATGTGGTGCGGATCCTGGTCGAGCAGGTAGCGCTCGAACACGTCCTCGATGATCGGCAGCATGGCCTTGGGGCCGAAGGTGGCGGCGTAGATCTCGCCGACGCCTTCGATGCCGCAGGCGGTCCTGAGCTTGACGAACAGCCAGTACATGCCGCCGATGTGCGGTGGCGGTACGGCGACGATGTGGGTTTCAAGGGCGACGATTTTCATCTCAGGCACCTGCCTTGTTCAAGGATTTGCGATTGATCCGGGCCCGCAGGGCCAGCGCGGCGCAGGTGCCGATCAGGCCGACGCCGGCGATGTAGCCGAAGTAGAGCTTGTAGCCGAGCGCACCCGGGTACTGTTCGGTGAGGTAGCCGTTGATCAGCGGAATGAAGGCGTCGGGCATGTAGCCCACCACCGAGACGATGCCGATGGCCAGGCCGGTGATGCGCAGCGGGATGTCGCAGTTGTCGAGGATCGCCCAGTACAGGCCACGGATCGCGTAGGTCATCAGGCCGATGAAGATCACCGTGCCGATCAGCAGGCCCATGCTGTTGAGCGCCGGGAACACGATCAGTCCGACCATCGCCAACGAGGCCAGCAGCAGCGCCACGGTCAGCACCGAGACGTTGGAGAACTTGTCGCCCAGCCAGCCGCCGCCGATGCCGCCCACCGGGCGCATCCACAGCTTGATGGTGGTGATGGTGCCGGCCATCACGGCGGTCATGCCGCCCCCTTGCAGGTAGTCCGAGAAACTGTAGGTGGCCCAGAAGATGTGATAGCCGCAGAACACGATGGCGGTGACCAGCCACAGTTCGGGGATCTTCACCAGCGTGGCCAGGTCGGCCAGCAGGTTGAACTTGCCCTTCTCCACCGCCGGCGTGTCCTCCATCGACTTCGGATCCTTGATCAGCACCAGCACACAGCCGATGGCGATGCAGGTGAAGGCATAGAGGTAGACCACATGGCGGAAGCCTTCGGCGGTGGACTCGCCGCGGGTTTCGGTGGCGTAGGCGAACAGGCCCAGGGCCACCGTCGCCAGCAGCGCCTCGACCAGTCCGCGGCCGCCGTCGAGGATGCCGAAGAAACGGCCCTGCTCGGAGTGATGGGCGATCATCTTGACCCGTTTGAGCACCGAGGCCCAGAAGGTCAGGCCGGTGGTCAGGCCCCAGCAGCCAAAGATGATCATCAGGCCGGTCATCGACGGCGCCGTGGAGTACCACAGCCCCAGCGCGCCGGTGGCGACCAGCGAAAAGAAGATCAGGAAACGCGGTGCGATGCGGTCGGCCAGCCAACCGCTGGGCAGGTAGCTGAGCAGGAAAATCGTGCCGAGCATCGAGTACAGGTAGCCCAGTTCGCTGTGGCTGATCTGGAACACTTCGAGCATGGTGGTCTGGTAGACCTGGCGCAGGTACAGGATCGGGTAGATCGCACCGGCGGCCAGCACCAGCAGCATCAGTTGGACATAGCGACTTCCCTTGTCGCTGCGGCTTTGCGAAACCGCAGTGGAGCCCTGGACAGCAGCGGAGGATGCAGGCTTGGACATGGATGAGACCTCGGGCGACCCGGTGTCCGGGCGCCCCTGATAATTGTTTTTATAGGTGTAGCGTGAGGCGTGTCGCGGCGGATCAGTACTTCATGACCACCAGGCGGGTCTGGGTGAATTCGAGCATCCCGTGCTTGCCGTCGTCGCCGCCCAGGCCCGAGCGTTTCCAGCCGGCGTGGTAGCCCTGGTAGGGGTCGGCCGGGGTGCGGTTGACGTACAGCTCGCCGGCCTCGATGGCGTTGGCGACCTTCTGGGCGGTGCGGTAGCTCTCGGTGTAGAGCACCGATGACAGGCCGAACTGATGGTCGTTGGCCAAGGCCAGGGCCTCATCGATGTCGCGGTACTTGAGCACCGGCAGCACCGGGCCGAAGATCTCTTCCTGGACGATTTCCATGTCCTGGCGGCAGCCGCTGAGCAGGGTCGGCGGGTAGAAATGCCCAGGCCCCTCCGGCAGCACGCCGCCGCTTTCGAGCACGGCGCCGTCGGCGACGGCGCGCTCGACCATGGCGTGGATGTTCTTCTGCGAACTGGCGTTGGCCAGCGGCCCCATCAGGCTGGCGTCGGTGGCGCGGTCGCCGAACTTCACCGCAGCGATTTTCGCCTTGAGCAGCGCCAGGAAGCGGTCGTGCACGCTCTCCTGCACGTAGACCCGCTCCACCGCCGTGCACAGCTGGCCGCAGTGGGTGGTCTTGGAACCGATGATCGCGGCGGCGGCGGCCTCAAGGTCGGCGTCGGCCTCGATGATCGCCGGGGTCTTGCCGCCCAGTTCCAGCGACGGCTTGGCGATGTTGGCCTTGCAGTAGTCGAGCACGGTGCGCCCGGCGTTGACGCTGCCGGTCAGGGTGATCAGGCCTACGGCCTTGTGGGTGCACACCACGGCGGCGGTGGCGTGGTCCATGGTCAGGATGTTGATGACGCCGGCGGGCATGCCCGACTGTTGCACGGCCCGGGCGATTTCGAACGCCGAGGTCGGGGTGTTGTTGCTCGGGCGCACCACCACGGTGTTGCCGGCGATCAGCGCCGGGGCGACCTTGCGCAGCAAGGTGTAGACCGGGTAGTTGAACGGGATCAGGCAGGCGACCACGCCGATGGGTTCGCGGTGCAGGAACAGGTTTTCGTCCGGGCTGTCGCTGGGAATGATCTCGCCTTCGATGCGCCGCGCCCATTCGGCGTGGTAGCGGGTGATCTGCGCGGCGTAGCGGGCTTCATTGCTCGCGTCGGCCAGGCTCTTGCCGGACTCGGCGGCCAGTGCGGCGCCGATGGATTCGGCGCAATCCTCCAGGGCGGCGGCGAAGGACCGCAGGTGTTCGGCGCGCTCGATGGCGGTGAGTTTGCCCCAGGTTTTCTGCGCGGCGGCGGCGGCCTCCACGGCGGCGGCGGCCTCTGCGGCGGTGGCGGCCGAGACCTGGCCGATCAGCGCTTCGGTGGCCGGATTGTGAACCGCGATCAGCGCGGCGCTGGCCGGTTCGGTGAAGTGGCCGTTGACAAAATTTCGCTCGACTCGCATGTGCATCGCCCATCGTTTGTTTTTATCGATGGCGCCAGTCTTGCCCCGTTGCCGGCGGTGGACAAACGACTTATCGGGCGGACAAACATGCAAAAAACGAACGTTACCCGGTCTGGAGCGCACCGGGCACCTTGGGCTGCGACCGGCAGGGTTGCCCTGCGGTGCCCGGGCGGGCGCCTTCGCCAGCAGGCTGGCTCCCACAGGTTTTTTGTGGGAGCCAGATTGTTCAGATGGCAGCGGTGGAAGGCTCCAGCTGCCGCTGCGCCAGCCAGATCTCTTCTTGCAGCCATTGGCTGAACATCTGCAACTGCGGCGTGTGCGTCTGCTCCGGGCGGGTCACCAGCCAATAGGACTGATGCCCCTCCACGTGCACGTTGAGCACCTGGGTCAACTGCCCGCTGGCCAGTTCCGCCGCGACCATGTGCCAGTCGGCGATGGTGATGCCCAGGCCGTCGGTGGCCGCGCGGATCGCCAGGTCCAGCAGGTCGAACTCATAGCCGCCCTGGGTATCGACGCCGCTGATGCGCGCCGCGTCGAGCCAGTGCTTCCAGGTCAGGTAGCGCTGGTCCTCTTTGGCCAGCACGTGCAGCAGGGTCAGGCGATTGAGGTCGATGCCCTGTTCCCCGCCCTCGCGGGCATACAGCGAGGGCGCGCACACGGCGATGTGCCGCTCCTGGATCAGCAACGAGCTGTCGAGCCCGTCCCACTCGCCGTTGCCGAAGCGGATCGCGCAATCCAGCGTGTTGGTTTCCGCCAGGCTGTCCTGCAGACGGGTGGTGATGCTCAACTCCAGCTCAGGGTGCCGCTCGCGCAGGCGGCCCAGGCGCGGCATCAGCCAGCGGCGGGTGAAGGTCGGCGGCGCGTTGATGTGCAGGCGGTTGGAATGGGTCTTCTGCTGGATGCTGCGCACCGTCAGCTCGATCTTGTCGAACGACTGGTGCAGCGCCCGCAGCAGGATCCGCCCGGCCCCGGTCAGTTCCAGGTGATGGTGGCGGCGCTCCAGCAAGCTTTCGCCCAGCTGTTCCTCAAGCTGCCGCACTTGGCGGCTGACGGCGCTCTGGGTGACGTTGAGCAGTTCGGCGGCACGGGTGAAGCTGCCGGTGCTGCCGGCCACCTCGAACGCCTTGAGTGCGTTCAGGCCGGGCATTTTGCGTTTCATGGAAGGCACTCGAAACCACGGACAAGGCGCAAAGCTTCCCACGGATTCAAATGATTGTCCTACAGGATTTTCCGACTAACATGCGTTCGGCGAAGGTTTCCCCGCCGTTTTTATCGTTTGTTCTACCCCTGGCGGATCGCAAGACTGCGCGGCACTCCAATAAAAACAATCGAGAGCCGCTTTATGCCCTTCCCTGCTTCCTCGCGCCTGAACACGACGTCCCTCCTTCTGCTCTGCTGCGTCGCCGCCCCGGCGATGGCGGTGCAGGTCACCGACAACCTCGACCTGGGCGGCGCCGTCCGCGCCCGCTGGGACGTGGACCCGGACCGCGACATCCAGACCTTCGGCCTGGACACGGTGTTCCTCAGCGCCAAATACAACTCCGACACCTGGATCGGCGAGGCCCAGTACCGCTTCTACGGCCGCTCCTACCCCTACCGCTACACCAAGGACTACGGCGACATCCGGTTCGCCAAGTTCGCCTGGGCCGGCTACAAGTTCAATCCCGACCAGCAGGTGCAGGTGGGCCTGAACACCGTGCCGTTCGGCCTGCAGCCGTACTTCGGCAGCACCTTCTACGAGACCCTGGGCAACGTCATCGGCCTGGAGGACGTGCAGCAGGTCGGCGCCAAGTACATTCAGCAGTCCGGCGACTGGAACGTCCAGGCCGGCTACTACCTGCGCCCGGCGTGGCAAGGCAAAGGCACCAGCAAGGGCGTCACCTATTCCAGCGTGGTCTCCGGCGCCGACAGCTACGTGGCCGACGGCAGCGACAACCAGGAACGCAACACCGTGGTGCTGCGCGTGGCCCGGGCGTTCGACCTGGGCCCATGGACATCCGAAGTCGGCCTCTCCGGCCTGACCTCGACCCTGGAGAACAAAGACACCGACCACGATGGCCGGCGCAACGCCGTGGCCGTGCACTACCTGGGCAAGAACGGCCCCTGGGGCGTGCAGCTTCAAGCGGCGCGCCAGCAGATGTCGCCGCGCAACGCCGGCACCGACGAACTGGTGACCCTGGGCGGCTACGACGGCACCTACAACGTCGCCAGCCGCGGCAACCTGTACGTCGCCGACCTGAGCTACGACGTGGCCGGCAAGTACCTGTTCGATCAGGTCAGCGGCATCAAGCTCTACGCCAACTACAGTGCCTTCGACAAATCCGCCGACGCCTTCAAGACCTCCCAGCGGGTGATCCTCGGCAGCTCATTCTCGGTGAGCAAACTGTGGGTGGCGGCGGAATGGCTGATCGGCAAGAACGACCCGTACATCGGCGGCAGCAGCTACACCCAGAGCCTTGGGGCGGGCGGGTCGGACCAGTGGGAAAACCAGCTGTACGTGAACGTCGGCTACTACTTCTGATCGAGGATCTGCGGCACCTTCAAGCATGCCATCGCGGGCCGGCTCCGGGCGGCGGTCCGACGATGGCGTGCGCCCAAACAACGCTTGCCTGCGCCAGGCATCGATAGTCAGATAGGCACCCCCTCAAAACAAAAACAAACCGTCCGGTCCGGAGTCCCGCCTCCATGCGCCAACTGCCCTCCCTCAATACCTTGCGCGTATTCGAAGAAGTCGCCCGCCACCGCAGTTTCAGCCAGGCTGCACAGGGGCTGAACGTCACCCAGGGCGCGGTCAGCCGCCAGATCAAGCAGCTGGAAGATTACCTGGGCGTCGCCCTGTTCGTGCGCACCCCGCAAGGGCTGACGCTGACCGAAGCCGGCAGCAACCTGTCCCCGCACTTGGCCGAAGCGTTCGATCACATCGAGCGCGCCCTGCAAGCCGTGCGCGTGCCCAACCTGCGCCAGCGCCTGCGGGTGCTCGCGCCGCCGACCTGGGCCACCCGCTGGCTGTCGCCGCACCTGCGTGCGTTCTGTCAGCGTTACCCGGACATCAACCTCAGCGTCACCAACCACGCCAGCCACGAGAGCCTGGCGGAGATCGATTGCCATATCCGTTTCGGGCTCGCGGCGGCCAGCCATTGCGCGAGCCGCTTGCTGGTGATGGAACGGCACATCGCGGTGGCCAGTCCGGAGCTGTTCGACTCAGGCCAAGCGCCGGAACTGCGCAGTGCGCCGCTGCTGCACATCCTGCACGACGGCAAGCGCCTGAAGGTCTGGGAGAACTGGCTGGCGGCCATGGGCCGGGACGACATCGACGCCGGGCAAGGGATCGAGTTCAGCACCCTGGACCAGGTGATCCACACCGCACTGGCCGGCGGCGGGCTGGCGGTGATCGACCGGCAGATGATCGAAAAGGAACTGGCCAACGGCAGCCTGCTGCCCATCACCCCGGTCGAAGTGACCGGCCCTTACGGCTACTGGCTGGACGTGGCGAACGACAAGCAAGGCCTGTCGAAGGTGAAGCTGTTCACCGATTGGCTGGAAAGGGTCAGCAATCCCTGATCGGCGGCCTGTGCACTGCGGCCGGCACGGACATCCCTGTTGCCTGCCCCACCGCTATCGCCGGCAGGCTGGCTCCCACAGGCATCTGCGGTGATGACAGATTCTGTGCCCACCACAAGACCCTGTGAGAGCTGGCTTGCCAACGATGAGGCCAGCACTGCCAACATCCCTGTTGCCTGACCCACCGCTATCGCTGGCAAGCCAGCTCCCACAGATATCCCGGGTGTCCCCAAGATTCATGCACACCACCAAAACCTGTGGGAGCTGGCTTGCCAGCGATGAGGCCAGCACTGCCGACATCCCTGCTGTCTGACCCACCGCTATCGCCAGCAGGCTGGCTCCCACAAGGGCCAGCAGCCTAGACCGGGGCAACCGCCTTGGCGCCGGCCGGCAGTGTGCCTTCCACCGGGCTCTGGGCCTTGCACGCCTGGCTCAGCGTCAGCGACTTGGTCTCTGGCGCCCAGGCCCAGGACAGCAGCGCGCCGATGGCCAGGATCGCCGCCAGGATGCCCATGGTCGGGCTCAGGCCGATGCCCGCCACGCTCACCGGCAGCAGGAAGGTGCTGACGGCCGAGCCGAGTCGGCTGACCGCCGTCGCCAGACCGATGCCGCTGGCGCGCACCTCCGTCGGGAAGCTCTCCGCCGGGAACACACCGACCAGGTTGCTCACCGCCGACAGCACCAGGGTGAACAGCCCGAACACCAGCACCATCAGCCAGGCCGCGCTGCCCGGCAGCACCGCCAGCAGGAACAGCGCCACCGCCAGAATGACGAATGAGTTGATCAGGAACCCGCGCCGGGTGAACTTGATCGTGCACCAGATGCCGATCAGCGCGCCGAGGATCAGCAGCAGGTTGAGCATCAGCTCCGTGCCGAAGCCTTCGGCCAGGCCCATCTTCTGCAGGATCGACGGCAGGAAGGTGTAAATGGCGAAGTACGGCATGACGATGCAGACGAAGAACAGGCAGTTGAACGCCGTGCGCTTGCGGTACTCGCGGCTGAACAGCACCGCGTAGCCCGAACGCTGTTCCGTGGAACGGGTTTCGTCCAGCTCGACGTTGTCGCCCAGGTAGCGTTTCACAATAGCCCGGGCTTCGGCCACACGGCCCTGGTTGACCAGCCAGCGCGGCGATTCCGGCGTGCCGATCCGCGCGATGAGGATCAACGCCGCCGGGATCGCCGACGAGGCCAGCATCCAGCGCCAGGCGTCGTCGCCCAGGCTGAGCATGGCGGTGCCGACGAAGGTCGCGGCCACATAGCCGAAAGTCCAGATCACGCTGAACGAACCGAGCAGCACGCCCCGGTGCCGCTTCGGCGCGAACTCGGCGAGCATCGCGTGGCCGACGCTGAAATCGCCGCCCAAACCGATGCCGATCAGCACCCGGCACAGGAACAGGCCCATGGCGGTCTCGACATAGAACTGCATCACCGACGCCAGGGTGATCAGCACGAAGCTGACCAGGAAGATCTTCTGCCGGCCGACCTTGTCCGAGATCCAGCCGAAGAACAGGCTGCCGAGAAACAGCCCGATCAGCGCCGAGGAACCGATCAGCCCCTGCCAGAACGCATCCAGGTGCATCTGCGGGCTGAGCAAGGTGAAGGCGATGCCGATCAGGCCGAGGATGTAGCCGTCGGTGAAGTGCGCGCCGAAGGTCAGGCCGGCGATCTTGAGATGAAAGCGCCCGATGGGCAGGTCATCGATCTTTACGGGTTGAGCGGACATGTTCGTCTCCAATTGTTGTTATTGACGGAGAAACCGATTGCGCTTGCTTCATGATTCGCGGTGGAGGCGGTGTGTCAGTGAACTGGGCGTTGCCCGACACACCGTCTTCGCGGGCGAGCCTGCTCCCCCATGGTTTGGCAGCGACCACAGACCCTGTGGGAGCGGGCTGGCCTGCGAAGGCGTCAGCCCAGGCACCGCAGGCATTCGCCCCCGCAGACGGACCGAGCGGGCTAGAGCCCGCCCATCAGCAGGTACTTGATCTCCAGGTAGTCCTCCAGACCGTACTTCGAGCCCTCGCGCCCCAGGCCCGATTCCTTGATGCCGCCGAACGGCGCGACCTCCGTGGAGATGATCCCTTCGTTGATCCCGACCATCCCCGCCTCCAGGCCTTCGGCCATGCGCCAGACCCGGCCGATGTCGCGGCTGTAGAAGTACGCCGACAGACCGAACGGCGTGTCGTTGGCCGCCGCCAGCACCTGGGCCTCATCCTTGAAGCGGAAGCAGGCGGCCACCGGGCCGAAGGTTTCGTCCTGAGCGATGAGCATGTCGCCCGTGGCGTCGATGAGGATGGTCGGCTCGTAGAACGTGCCGCCGAGGGCATGCCGGCGACCGCCGCACAACAGCGTGGCGCCCTTGTCCAGCGCATCGCTGACGTGGGCCTCGACCTTGGCCAGGGCAGCGGCGTTGATCAGCGGGCCCTGTTCGGTGTCGCCCTCCAGCGCAGGGCCGACCCGCATGGCGGCGACCGCCTCGGCGAGCTTGCCGGTGAAGGCTTCGAAGACGCCGTCCTGAATGAAGAAGCGGTTCACGCAGACGCAGGTCTGCCCGGTATTGCGGAACTTGGAAGCCATGGCGCCTTTGACGGCCGCGTCGAGGTCGGCGTCGTCGAACACAATGAACGGCGCGTTGCCGCCCAGTTCCAGCGAGACCTTCTTCAAGGTGTCGGCGGCCTGGCGCATCAGCAGCTTGCCGGTGCGGGTGGAGCCGGTGAACGACAGCTTGCGCACCACAGCGGACGCCTGCAGCGCGCCGCCGATGGCCACCGCATCGCCGGAGACGATGTTGAACACCCCGGCCGGAATCCCCGCCTGCTCGGCCAGCACCGCCAGGGCGAAGGCCGACAGCGGGGTCTCCTCCGACGGCTTGAGAATCATCGTGCAGCCGGCCGCCAGCGCCGGGCCGACCTTGCGGGTGACCATCGCCAACGGGAAGTTCCATGGGGTGATCGCAGCGACCACGCCGATGGCCTCCTTGGTCACGATGATGCGGGCGTCGGCCTTGTGGCTCGGGATCACATCGCCGTAAGCGCGCTTGGCCTCTTCGCCGAACCACTCCAGGAAACTCGCGGCGTAGACCACCTCGCCCTTGGCTTCGGCCAACGGCTTGCCCTGCTCGCGGCTGAGCAAGGTCGCCAGTTCCTGCTGGTGGGCGAGCATCAGTTCGCTCCAGCGCTTGAGACGCTGGCTGCGCTCCTTGGCGGTGAACGCGCGCCAGGCCGGCAACGCGCGGTCGGCGGCTTCGATGGCCAGGCGGGTTTCTTCGGCGCCGGCCTTTTGCACCTCGGCGATCACCTCACCGTTGGCCGGGTTGAGCACCGGGTACGTCGCCCCGCCCTGCCCCCACTGGCCGTCGATAAAATTGCCGTGACGGATCAGCCCGCTCATGCCACCGCCTCCTGCAAGGTGAAGCGCTCATGGCCCGGACGCGGCGTGCGCAGGATGCGCTTGCCGGCGGTGTAGTCGTTGATCACGTCGCACGGGGTGTAATTGCGTTCCAACTCATGCAGCTCTTCGGCGTCGAGCCGGGTGTCCAGCGCCGCCAAGGCGCTGTCGAACTGCGCCGTGGTGTCGGCGCCGACCAGCATGCAATCCACACCCGGGTGGTGGGCGACCCAGGCCTGGGCGATCTGCGCGTTCGACACGCCGCGGGCACGGGCCACGCGCTGCACCGAACGGGCGATCTCGAACGAGGCCTCGTCGCTGTACATCTGTTGGGTGAAGAAGTCGGTCTGGTTGCGGGTCGACTGTACGTCGCCGGTCAAAAGGCCCCGGGCCAGCGGGCTGAACACCGACACGCCGATGCCCTGGTCGCGGCAGAACGGGATCATCTCGCGCTCTTCCTCGCGGTAGGCGCAGTTCAGCTGCAGCTGCATGTTGATCGGCTTGACCCAGCCGTTGCGCGCGCAGGCCATGAGGAGTTTGGCCAACTGGCCGGTGAGCATGGTGGACACGCCGATGTAGCGCGCCTTGCCCGAACGCACGATGTCGTTCAGCGCGCCCATGGTCTCTTCGACCGGGGTGTTGACGTCGAAGTAATGCAGCATGAACACGTCGACGTAATCCATGTCCAGGCGCTTCAGCGAAGCGTCGATGCTGTCCATGATGTGCTTGCGCGAATGGCCGCTGGCATTGAGGCCGGTGCGGGTGCCGTAGCCGACCTTGGTGGTGATCACCAGATCCTCGCGCCGGGCCAGGCGCTTGACGATGCGCCCCACCACTTCCTCGCCGACGCCGGCGGAATAGAAGTCCGCCAGGTCAATGAAGTTCACGCCGTTGGCCAGGGCGTGGGCCACGATCGGCTCGCTCTGCTTTTCATTGAAGATCCACGGTTTCCAGTCCGGGGTGCCCATGTTCATGGTGCCCAGGCACAGGCGGGAGACTTGCAGGCCGGAGTTGCCCAAACGGATGTATTGCATGGCGCGGACCTCAGGCTTTGGGGGTGTAGAAAGGGTTGCCGATGTGGTTGACCACATCCTTGAGCTGCGCGGTTTCCGGCTTACCGGTCAGGGCGGCGCGGATCGCGGTGCGGCAGGCGTTGTAGTTGTTCAGGTACACCGCATCGAGGTCGTCGCAGGCCGGGTTGACCCAGTTGGCAGTGACGATCGCCCACTCGTCCTCGGCTTCCGGCGGCAGCGTGCCGTCGAGCAGCGCTTCGAGCACGGCCTTGGCGATCCCGGCCTGGGACGCGCCCCAGGTGGCGTTGCCGTGCAGGTCGCCGACGATGGCGGCCTTGTTCACGTAGAGGGTCATCGGCTTGACCGGGATGTTCGGCTGGGCGATCACCATGAACGGGCAATGGCCCTGGCTCGGCGAGGCCAGGCTGTTGGCGAACGCCTGCCCCGCCGGACCGTTGCGCGGGCCGATCAGGATGTTGATGTGCGCGGCGTTCACGCCCGGGCCTTCGAAACCTTCACCGATGTAGAGGTCGAGTTCTTTCATCTGTCATTACTCTGGGTGGCGCGGAGGGATCAACAACGGACGCAGGGAGACGTGGCGGGGCAATCGGGACATGGCTGCAAACGCTCTCTGGTTGTTATTGATGAGCTGTGTTTGCGATTTTTTAGCATCGGGTGCCGAGCGGGCCGTAACCATTAAAAATCATGGGGCAATGACTTTTGGTCATAGCCTGGGCGCGGGCAAAAAAAATCCCGCCCTTGCACTCAGTCAAGGGCGGGATCCTGTGGCTTTACGGGGTGATCAGGCGACCACGGGGATCATCGGATCCGCCGCCGCCAGCGCAACGGTGCGGTCAGCCGCCGGCGGGTAGATCCACTGGGTGTTGATCTGGGTCTTGAGCGACTTGCCCTCTTCCTTCTCCAGCTTCACCTGGCGATCCCAGCCTTCGGTGTACACCGCGCCCCACGCGCCCAGGTCCAGGCAGGTGACGTACTTGGGCTGGCTGTACGGCGTCGGCTCGACCCCGAGGATCTGCGCGGCCACGTTGTTGCCCGCATGCCGGCCCAGCGAAATGGCGTGTTGGCAGGTCATCAGGGCGAAGTTGCCGATGTCGTCGGTGGCGGCGTAGGCCACATCGCCGGTGGCGAAGATGTCGTCCTGGCCGATCACTTTCAGGTGCGCATCGACGTGCAGGCGTCCCTGACGGTCGCGCTCGGCGGGAATCTGCTCGGTCAGGGAACTGGCGCGTACGCCGGTGGTCCAGACCACGGTGTTCGCCTCGATGCGCTGACCGTCGGACAGGGTCACGCCGTTTTCATCGACCGACAGCACCGACACACCCAGTCGCCATTCGACGCCCAGCTCTTCACTCGCCTCGGCGATCTTCACGCTGATGGCCTCGCCCATGGACACGCCGATCTTCTGGCCGCGATCCACGACGATCACCCGGATGTCCGCTTGCTCGCCCAGCACTTCGCGAAGGCGTGCCGGCATTTCGGTCGCCGTCTCGATCCCGGTGAAGCCGCCGCCGGCCACCACCACGGTGTTGCGCGCCGGGCTCTGAGGGCGGTCGGCCAGGGCCTTGAGATGGTTCTCCAGGCGGATCGCCGATTCGATCTGGTCGACATCGAACGCATGCTGCGCCACGCCCGGGGTGTCCGGCAGGGCCAGGCCGCTGCCCGAGGCCAGCACCAGCTTGTCGTAGTGGAAGACCTGCCCGGCGCCGGCGGCGTCGGTGTAGCCCACGGTCTTGGCCTGCACGTCGATGCTGTGCGCCGCGCCCTTGATGAAGTGAACGCCGACCGCTTCGAACAGTTCGCCGAGCGGCGCGGCCAGTTGATGGGCGTTCGGTTCGTAGAAACGCGGACGCACGCGCAGCTCGGCCTGCGGCGCAAGGACGGTCACGTCGATGTTGTCCCGGTTGTGGATGTCCACCAGGCGCGTGGCGCTCAACGCGCTCCACATGCCACCGAAACCTGCGCCGATCACCAGAATGTGCTGTTTCATCGTTGTCTCCCGGCACGTGGCCAAGTCATGGAAAAAGGTTGGGCGGGATTGCCCGCCGGGGTGCCGACCTACGCGTTGAGGATTCAGGCGCAGCGGGCATCCCTGTCGACAACGGCGACTCTATTGGTCGCCTTTAGAATCGACAAGTCAGATTTTACGATCATTGAAATCGAAAATTTCGATAGCTATTCGTAGAAAACGGCCTGGCAACGACGCTGCATTTCTAGGGAATAGGCCGAAAAGCCCTACTCCAGAACCAGAAAACCCTGGCGTCCCCACATTTGCCGCCCCCTCCAAGGCCTGATAACATCGGCGACAACTGAAGTCGGAGATAGCTATGTCGCTTTACAGTGCGGGGGTCGAATACGGCATCCACTGCCTGATCTTTCTGGTGGGCAACGGCGGCGACAGCCGCGAAGCGAGCGTGCGCGACCTGGCGGACCTGCAAGGCGTGCCGCTGGACTACCTGGCCAAGATCTTCACCAAACTGGCCAAGGGCAAACTGGTGACCGCCACCGGCGGCGTGCGCGGCGGCTTCACGCTGGCGCGGCCGGCGGACGAGATCACCCTGCTCGACATCGTCAACGCCATCGACGGGCGCAAGAACATTTTCGAATGCCGCGACATCCGCGGCCGCTGCGCCTTGTTCGAGGGTTCGCCGCCGGACTGGGCGGTGGAAGGCACCTGCTCGATCCACGCGGCGATGCTGACCGCGCAAAAGCGCATGGAAGAAGCGCTCGCCCAGCAGACCATCCTCGACATCGCCAGGAGGGTCGGCCGCAAGGCACCGCCGCAGTTCGGCAGCCAAGTGGAAGACTGGATGCAGGAGCGGCGCGACAAAAAGGCCGGCGGCGCTTCGATCCCCCTCATCGACCTTTCCGACTGATCCCTCGGCGCACAGGCAAAAAAAAGCGGAAACCGTCACCCGGTTTCCGCTTTTTTCACACAGGTTGGATCGCCCTCAGAGGCAATCGCGCACGGCCTTGCGCAACGACCCGGACTTGGCCCACGGCGGCCCCTGGTACAGGGACACCCGGCTGCCGTCCTTGTACTTGACGATGTCCAGGATCTCGTCCGCCGTGACGATGCTCGGCGCGGTGATGCGGTAGCCGTTGGAGATGGCGGTCTGGGTGGTCTTGGGGATGTCCTGCTGCCACAGCGGCAGCACGCAGGCGGCGTAATCCTTGGGGGCCTTCGCGCTGGTCTTGTTGACATTCGGTTCGCCCGGCACCAACGAGGCCGGCAACGAACAACCGGCCAACGCCGCCAACAGCATGCCCCCGATCAACATCCGCATGGTGAATCCTTCATCGTCAAAAAACGCGAATGTACCCTGTAACTGTGCGGACATCCATCGTGGCGCACTGCCTTCAGCGACCCGCCGCCACGGCGCCGAAGCCTGATCGGCATCCGTTCAGCCCGCCGACAGGCGACCCTTGCCCCGCCTCCCGAAAATGCGGCTACTCTTCTGTACCGAGAATGTTCCGGAGGTGATCATGCGGCTCAACGAATACGAACACGAACTACAGCGCGACCTTCAGAGTGTCGCGTCGGATCTCAGGTGGTCGGCGGTCGACCTCAAGCGCATCGCCGAGCAATTGCGCAAGTCCGGCAACGAAGCGGACGCCCAGGCGGTGCTCAGATCCTGCGAAGTGCTGCAAAGCGACGAGGAACGCCTGCAACTCTACGCCAAGGAGGTGAAAGCCCGCGCCATCAGCCGGGTCAAGGTGCACTGAGCCCCGCCGCCCAACCATTCACCCAATCAGACACCCAACAAAAAGCCCCGGACATCCGGGGCTTTTGCGTCTTGGCCCTGAGAGCCTCAGACCCTCAGCCCGACCGGCGGGCGCGGGTGCGGCTCCTGTAGCCCGGCAGCGCGGCGGCATACGCCAGCGCCTCTTCCCGGCTGGCGAACGACGCCAGCCGGTCGCCCTCGGTGCAGACCCGCCAAGGGCCGTTGTTGACGCTGAGCACGTCATAACCGTTCATGTGCATCTTGTTCAACATCGCAATGCTCATAGGCACCTCCTGTCCGCTCGCGATGAAACAGTTTCACGCTTGCACCTTACACCCCCACCGCGGCACTGTGCCGACCGGACGTCGCACCGGCCCACGTCAACTCTGCGGCACTTTTGTGACCTGTCGGCCCTCAGAACCTCTAAGCCCTTGCGCGGCGCGGATATTGCAGATTCGTGACAGTTTTATGACAAACGGCAATCGGGTAACAAATGAAAATACGTGCAACCGTGATCTGCGAACAGGACCGGCACATTCTCCTGGTGCGCAAGGCCCATTGCCGCTGGACGCTGCCGGGCGGCAAGGTCGAGCCCGGCGAGACGCGGGCGCAGGCCGCCGTGCGGGAACTGTTGGAGGAAACCGGCCTGATCGCCGAGGACATGCTGTGCCTGATGGAACTGCAGAGCGGCAGCACCCGCCACCACGTCTATGAGGCGTCTGCGCTGGATCCGGCCCTGGCCAGGCCGCAGAACGAGATTGTCGATTGCCTGTGGCAGCCGCTGGACGAGGTGCACGCCCTGAACGTCAGCGAGGCGACCTTGCGCATTGTCCGCGCCTTCCGGCGCCGGCTCTGAGCGCTCAGCCGGCGAACGCCCGGCGGCCGGCGCTCATTTCGGTGCGCAATTCACCGATGAAATTGGAAATGTCACGAATGGTGACCAGATGCTCCGGCGAAACGCCGTTGAGCAGCAGATCGACGCGCCCGCTTTCAGGCTCGTACACCTTGATCTGCAACAGACCCTGGGCATTTTCGGTGCAGTCGCAGTACAAGGGCCGGAACCCGGACTCCACGATGCGGCAAATATCGGCGATGGCAAGCATGGGCGCAGCCTCACAGGCGTCTGATCCTTCGACCGGTTGAGCATAGATGAGCCCTGTGCACTTTGCTGCGTCAGCAAATGCCAACCGTTTCACATCCCTGGCATACGCCCGTCAATGGGCGTTGCGGTCCCAGATCCAGTTCCAGATCCCCGGCAGGCGCACCGGATCCGAACTCTGACGGACGGTGCGGGCCAGCGCCGCTTTCTCCAGTGCCGCATGATCGTCGTAGAACGGCTTGTCCGCCAGCCGCACACCGGTGGCGGCGGCGCTGTCGAGCAGGATCTGCAGGTACTCGCGGGCATGGCGCGCGGTGTAGCGGTTCAGGTCATGGAACGTCACCACCACCGGTATCACCCCGTCGACCGTCGGCAATTCGCCGAGGGCGATCCGCTCGCGGACTTCCGACAACTGCCGCAGCATGTTCGCCCGGCGCCTGGGGCTGGCGTTGAAGCCCCAGATCTTGCCGTCGTTGGCGCTGAGGTCCGTCAGCAGCACGCTCAGGCCGTGCCGCCGATAGGCGGCGAACGTGCGCTTGTCGTAGTTCCAGAACGGCGGACGCAGCAGCACCGGCGGCGCTCCGGTGATGGCGGCGATGTCCGCCGTGCCGTTGGTCAGCGCCTCTTCGAGCTCCGCAGGCTCCAGCGAACGGTGGTTGGTGTGCCAAGGGGTCGCGGTGTGGAAGCCCAGCACATGCCCTTCGGCGTGCTCCCGGCGCATGAGGCTGCGGCCGATGTCGCTGTTGCCGGCCCGCGGGGCGCGGGTCTGGACGAAGAACACTGCCTTCAGATCCGGCTGCACCGGGTTGGTCTTGAGGCTGTCGAGCACGGTGGCGGTCGGGTTCCAGAAACTGGAGGCGCTGGGGCCGTCATCGAAGGTCAGCAGAAAACGCACCGGCGCCTGGGCCTTGAGCCGGGTCTCGGTCTGCGGGGTCATCTCGATGGGTGCGGCGATGCACCCGGCCAGCCCGAGGGCGACGGCCACTACGCTGAACAGCCTGAACCAATGCTTCATGTCTTGCCTTGCACCCGACCGTGACGGTCATGTTGTCGATTGGCAAAACTCCCTCGCCGCCGTCGCCTCCCTGCGCCCCGCCAGAGCGGGCCGGAGTTGGATCGAGGCCGTCGTCTTTGGTTCCGGCGCCCGTTCGAGGCCCCTGCGCCTCTGTTCCTCTGGCTGCATTTATACGCGCAACTAAGCTCAAGGCTGTAGATATCGTTTGCCGGAGGTTCGGCGGATGTGCGGACGACTGTCGCAGTACCGGGGCATCCACGATTTCGTGGCGGTCCTGAGCATTCCCGATGCGCTGATCAATCACGTCGGCGACGCGCCGCTGGCCCGCTACAACGCCGCGCCCACCACCTCGCTGGCCATCCTCCATCAGCACGAACATCGCCTGCACGCCGACAACCTGCGCTGGGGCTGGCGCCCGCACTGGGCCAAGGACCGCGCGGCGCCGATCAACGCGCGGGTGGAAAAAGTCGCCCACGGCCCGTTCTTCCGGGCAATCTGGCGACACCGGCTGATCGTGCCCGTGGACAACTGGTTCGAATGGGTGGACGGCCCCGACAAAAGCCGACAGCCCTGGCTGATCCGTCGTGCCGACCATGGCGCGATTTTCTGCGCGGCCATCGGTCAGTTTCCGACACCCGGCACGCCGCCAAAGGAAGACGACGGCTTTGTCATCATCACCGCCGACAGCGAAGGCGGCCTGCTCGACATACATGACCGGCGCCCGCTGGTGCTGCCCGCCGAGCGGGTGAACGAATGGCTGGATCCCGCCACGCCCGCCGAACGGGCTGAGCAGATGCTGCTGTTCGACACCGAACCGGCTTCCGTCTTCCAATGGCACAAGGTCGATAAGGCCGTCGGTAACGCCCGCAATCAGGGTGCACAATTGATTCAGCCGACGGATTAAATAAACCCCGGGGCGGAACGTCATTCAGAGGAGAGATTCGCGTGCTGTCCCCCTGCGTTACAGGGGGTGTATCAACCGCGAGACAACACCGTGAATCAATCGTTCGAGCGAACTAACCGCCTGTCTGACATTTCAATCGTCATACATACATTTAGATGCACTACGGATAGCATGCGCGCCGCATTTCCAATTGGCACTTTAGTTGACCGAAGAGTCAACAGACCAGGAATCCCCGACAAACTCAACATCCTTGCAGAGAACCAAGTTGCGCGACGATTTTGCAATCAAACAGGCCCGCGGCCTGGAGTGTATTCACCTGTCCATGACAGAGCGCTTTCAACTCGACTGTTTTATCGGCCACTACATAAAGACCCGAAACCTGCGTGACGTACCCGATATCGACCGCATCCTGCGCACCACGCTCGAAAGCTATCCCTGCCACCCGCCGGTGATGGTCAACGAGCTCAACGCCTGGATCGACAAGACGTTGGGCTATCGGGCTTCCCACCCCGATTTCACACAGCTGGACGATCTCTGAACCCACGAAAAAGCCCCGCGCATGCGGGGCTTTTTCGTTTCAGCCGTTCAGGGTTTCAAAGGACGTTCCTGATCGCGGTCGGACAACTCACGGCTGTCGTCATGTTTCCAGGTCTGTTCTTTGTGCTTTTCCCGTTCGATCTCTTCTTCGCTCGGTTCATCGTCATCGATGGGTGCCGGAGGTCTTTGCTCGTTCGCCATGTTCGCCTCGCTTTCGCCAATCATCCTTAAAGCGTAGAACACTTTGTGACGTGCAACTTACAGCCACCAGCGCAACAAAAAGAAGAACGCCATGCTCAACAGCATGCTCAGCAACGTATTGCGCGTATAGATCACCAGCCCCACCGCCACCAGCGAACTGAGCAGGTAGGGGTTGTCCCAGTGCAGGTTCAGTTGCTTGTCCGGCATGAACACGATCGGCCCGCAGATGGCGGTCAGCATGCCCGGCACCGCGAACCCGAGAAACTGCCGTGCGTTGCTGCTCAGGCGCACCGGCAAGCGTGGCTCCAGGAACACGTAGCGGTTGAGGAACACCAACAGGCCCATGCCGAAGATCACTGCCCAGACCATCACGTGCGCTCCCGATACAGTTTATTGCAGACAAACCCCGCCGCCATCCCGGCCAGCCCCGACAGAACCAACGCCGAGCCCCACTGCCAGTAACTGAACAGCACCGAGCAGAACAGCGACACCGCCACGCAGACCACGGTCGGCACATCGCGCACCACCGGGGTGATCAGCGCGATGAAGGTCGCGGCGATGGAGAAGTCCAGGCCCAGGTGCTCCAGCCCCGGAATGCTGCTGCCCAGCACGATCCCGGCGAGGGTGAAGAGGTTCCAGGCGACGTAGAACGTCAGACCCACGCCCAGGGCGTACCAACGGTTGAACTGCTGGCGGTCGTGCTGGCTGGTGAGGGCGAACAGCTCGTCGGTGAGCAGAAAGCCCAGGCCCAGGCGCCAGCGGCCGGGCAGCGGCGAAATCACCGAACGCATGCTCATGCCGTACAGCAGGTGCTGAGAGGTCAGCAGCGCCGTGGTCAGCAGAATGGAAAACAGCCCGGCACCGCCCTTGAGCATGCCGATGGCCACCAACTGGGCGGCGCCGGCGAACACGATGGTCGACAGCCCCTGCCCTTGCAGCGGGGTGAGGTTGGCCTCGATCGCCATGGAGCCGGCCAGCAGGCCCCACGGCGCGGTCGCCAGGGATAACGGCATGATCGCCGCCGCACCGCGAAGGAACGCACGGCGCGGCATGAGTGAGTCAGACATAACGCTCTTCAACCGGGAAACAGGGCCGCCGACTCTGCCATTGAACGCCCGTTCGTGGCTTGAACAATCTTGCGCACTTGGGGCCGCCATCGCCAGCAGGCTGGCTCCCACAGGGGAATGTGTGTGCACCCCGGAACACTGTGGGAGCCAGCCTGCTGGCGATGACGTCAGTCCGGACACCACAGGCCCAAGGCCGTTTGCGGTGTACGCAACACTTGCGAACGACAGAGATCACTGTGGGAGCGGCGGTGCGACGATTCGACTTGCCCGCGATGACGGCGGCACAGACACCCTCCCTCCGTACTGGCGTACCATGAGCCCCATCCACCACCGCGTCAGGGAGACGACATGCTGTACCGAATCGCCGCCGACAGCCTCGTGCTGTTCCATCTGCTGTTCATTCTGTTCGTGCTGTTCGGCGGCCTGCTGGCGCTCAAGTGGCGGCCCGTGGCCTGGCTGCACCTGCCGGCGGCCACCTGGGGCGTGCTGGTGGAAGTGCTGCACCTGACCTGCCCGCTGACCTACTGGGAAAACCTGATGCGCCACGCCGCCGGCCAGACCGAATACGCCGGCGGCTTCATCGAGCATTACGTCTGGCCGATCATCTATCCGGCGGGCCTGACCCCGCAGATCCAACTGGCGCTGGGCAGCGTGGTGCTGGCGGTCAACCTGCTGGTGTACGGGCGCCTGATCCGCCGGTGGCAGCGGCGGCGCGCCGCACGCATTCCGTTCTAGCGGGCGGCGGGCTTCAACGCTTGCAGCCAGGCCGGGTCGAGGCGCGTCTGACCGGGGTCGATCCCCAACGCCTCCATCCGCGCCTGGTGCTGCTCGGCTTCACGCCGCAACTGCCCATGATCGCTGGAGTTGCCGTCCAGTTCATGCATCTGACCCAAACCCAGGTGATAGAAGCGCAGCACCTTCGTCGCCGTCGGATCATCCCGCTCCACCGCCGCCGTCACCTGATGCATCACATTGGTGACGCTCATCAGGCTGCGCTTGAGCCGCCAGCCGTACACCGCCGGCGCCATCCAGGCCTGATGCCAGAAACGAGCGCGCAGCAGCGCAGCGGTCAGCAGAAAACCGACCACCACCCCGCCGACGTTGAACCGCAGGTTGTCGCCGCCCGGCTCGCCGAACAGCGCGACCGCCGCCGTGGACAACGACATCGCCAGCACCAGGAACAGCGCCGCGATGGCCAGCGTGCTGCGCCGGGTCTGCCGGCGGTAGGTGACAGGATCGATCGGCTGGATTTCGAACATCGCGACAGGCTTCCAAGTCTTGGGTTAAAAAGAGGCTGACGCATTATCGCCAACGGGGCGGATTTAGCTATGCTGGAGCGCCCTTTCATCTTTTCACCGTCCGACGGGGACATGGCGACACCACGCAATCCGTGCCACATTCATTCATGGATACACACCATTCGGATGCCGTTGGCCCGCTTCACCGCAACGGCATCGTTTTAAGGATCACCGCATGACCCAACGACACGTCATCAATGCCTCGGTCAGCCCCAAAGGCAGCCTGGAAACCCTTTCCCAACGTGAAGTCCAGCAACTGAGCCAAGCCGGATCCGGCAGCACCTACACCCTCTTCCGCCAGTGCGCCCTGGCCATCCTCAACACCGGCGCCCATGTCGACAACGCCAAGACCATCCTGGAAGCCTACAAGGACTTCGAGATCCGCATTCACCAGCAAGACCGCGGCGTGCGCCTGGAACTGCTGAACGCTCCCGCCGACGCCTTCGTCGACGGCGAAATGATCGCCAGCACCCGCGAGATGCTGTTCAGCGCCCTGCGCGACATCGTCTACACGGAAAACGAACTCGATGCCCTGAGCATCGACCTGAGCACTTCTCAGGGCATCAGCGACTATGTCTTCCACCTGCTGCGCAACGCGCGCACCCTGCGGCCGGGCGTCGAGCCGAAAATCGTCGTGTGCTGGGGCGGCCACTCGATCAACACCGACGAATACAAGTACACCAAGAAGGTCGGCCATGAGCTGGGCCTGCGCAGCCTTGACATCTGCACCGGCTGCGGCCCGGGCGTGATGAAAGGCCCGATGAAGGGCGCGACCATCGCCCACGCCAAGCAGCGCATCCACGGCGGCCGCTACCTGGGCCTGACCGAGCCCGGCATCATCGCCGCCGAGGCGCCGAACCCGATCGTCAACGAACTGGTGATCCTGCCGGACATCGAAAAGCGCCTCGAAGCCTTCGTGCGCGTCGGCCACGGCATCATCATCTTCCCCGGCGGCGCCGGCACCGCCGAAGAGTTCCTGTACCTGCTGGGCATCCTGATGCACCCGGACAACGAAGGCCTGCCGTTCCCGGTCATCCTCACAGGACCCAAGCACGCCGCGCCGTACCTGCAGCAACTGGACGCCTTCGTCACCGCCACCCTGGGCGAAGCGGCCAAGGGGCATTACCAGATCATCATCGACGACCCGGCCGAAGTCGCCCGGCAGATGACCCAGGGCCTCAAGGCCGTGAAGCAGTTCCGCCGCGAGCGCAACGACGCGTTCCACTTCAACTGGCTGCTGAAGATCGACGAGGGCTTCCAGCGCCCGTTCGACCCGACCCATGAAAACATGGCCAACCTCAAGCTCCACCGCGACCAGCCGCCCCACGAACTGGCGGCCAACCTGCGCCGGGCGTTTTCCGGGATCGTCGCCGGCAACGTCAAGGACAAGGGCATCCGCCTGATCGAGGAACACGGGCCGTACCGGATCCACGGCGACGCCGCGATCATGCAGCCGCTGGACCTGCTGCTCAAAGCCTTCGTCGCCCAGCACCGGATGAAACTGCCGGGCGGCGCCGCGTACGTGCCGTGCTACCAGGTCGTGTCCTGACAGGCTGAACCTGTGGGAGCGAGCCGTGTCAGTCACCCTTGCGGGTGGCTGGCCCACCGTCATCGCGGGCAGGCTCGCCCCCACACCGTTCTGCAGCGACCACCGATTGCGCATTCGCCGCCGTTCCCCTGCGGGAGCCAGCCTGCTGGCGAAAGCATCAGCTTAGACATCGCCGGATCAGGGCAATGAAGATCCGGACAAACCAACAACAAGAGCGCCAGCCATGGACCACATCAACCACATCCTGATCGTCGACGACGACCGCGAGATCCGCGAGCTGGTCGGCAATTACCTGACCAAGAACGGCCTGCGCACCACCGTGGTCGCCGACGGCCGGCAGATGCGCAGCTTTCTGGCCGCCAACACCGCCGACCTGATCGTGCTCGACCTCATGCTGCCCGGCGACGACGGCCTGGTGCTGTGCCGCGAACTGCGCGCCGGCAAGCACAAGGCCACGCCGATCCTGATGCTCACCGCCCGGGACGACCAGACCGACCGCATCCTGGGCCTTGAGATGGGCGCCGACGACTACCTGACCAAACCCTTCGCCGCCCGCGAACTGCTGGCGCGGATCAACGCCGTGCTGCGCCGCACGCGGATGCTGCCGCCCAACCTGCTGATCACCGAAACCGGCCGCCTGCTGGCGTTCGGCCGCTGGCGCCTGGACACCACCGCCCGCCACCTGCTCGACGAGGACGACACCCTGGTCGCCCTGAGCGGCGCCGAATACCGCCTGCTGCGGGTGTTCCTCGACCACCCGCAACGGGTGCTCAGCCGCGACCAGTTGCTCAACCTGACCCAGGGCCGGGAAGCCGATCTGTTCGACCGTTCCATCGACCTGCTGGTCAGCCGGCTGCGCCAGCGCCTGCTGGACGACTCCCGCGAGCCGACCTACATCAAGACCGTGCGCAACGAAGGCTACGTGTTCTCCTACGCGGTGGAGATGCTCGCCGAATCCTGATCACCGCGCCGGCGATGGCGTCGGCCGGGACGCCATAGCAACCCGCCACTACCGATAAGCCTTGCTCTCTGACGCAAAAGCCCCGCTGATTGCGCGGGACAGGCAGCCCGCGCCCGTACTAAGCTGCGCGTTTGATTTTTCAGGGACGATCCATGAAACGCCTCGCCGCCTGTCTGCTGTCATTGCTGGCCCTGACGGCCCACGCGGCGGAGCTGCGCCTGCTCACCGACAACCATCCGCCTCTGCACTTTCAGGAAGGCGACCGCCTGGTGGGCTTCGGCGTGGACGTGGTGCAGGCCCTCGCGCAGCAGACCGGCGACCACATCCACCTGCAGCAGGTGCCGCTGCTGCGGGCATTGCGCATGGCCAGCGACTCGCCGGACACCGGTGTGTTCACCGTATTGCGCACCAACGAGCGCGACGACCGTTACCAATGGGTGGGGCCGCTGGTGGAGGTCGAGACCGCGCTCTATGCCCACGAGAATCTGCAGAAACCGGTGCGCAGCCTGCGCGAAGCCGACCACTTGGGGCGGATCACCGTGCCGCGCAAATGGCTGGCCTACAGCTATCTGCAAAAGCAGGACCTGAACAACCTCTACGGCGTGGAGACCCCGGAGCAGATGATGCGCCTGTTCAGCCTGGGGCGAACCGACTTCGTGGTCTCCGACACCCTGTCCAGCGCCACGTTGGCCCGCGAGCAGGGCATGGAGCCAGGCCGCCTGCAGTACCAGATGCCGCTGATGAAGCAGGACACCTACATCGCCTTCTCCCGCCAGACCGACCCCCGCCAGGTCGCCCGCTGGCAACAGGCGCTCGACGCCTTGCGCGCCGATGGCCGACTGGAGGAAATGCGCCAGCGTTGGCTGGTGGACAGCTTGCCGCGCTGACCCGAGCTTGCTTTTGCGGTGGCCTTGCGGGCCTCATCGCCCCACACTAAAGCGCCGCCAACCTCGCCGCCAACGCCTTGGCCTGCGCCGCCACATCGGTGACCGCCGTGCTCTCCCACCACATCCCGCGCAACGGCGGCCCCATGGCGAACAGCCGCGCTGACGCTTGCCCCTGCGCATCCACCACCGCGCCATCCGCCGCCGCAGCGATCCCCAGCGCCAACGGCCCCGGCCGCACCAGCCCGCGCGCCAGCAGTTGCTTGGGCAGCGGACGCGCCACCCGGCGCCAGTCGTACTCGATGCCGCTGGAGTTGATCAGCGCCTGCCCCGACACCCAACACGTGTCCGCCTCGCCCCGGCGACGCAGGCAGATGCTCACCCCGCCCTCGGACATCGCCTCCAGCCCTTTATAGGAGGCGGCCTGAATGCTCAGCCGCCCTTCACGCTGCAGGCGCTCGACCACCTCGGCGCTCAACGGCGGCGAACGGTGGTGATGGCTTTCCCACCACGGCCGCACATGGCGCACGAACTGCCGGCGCTGGCCGTCGGTGGCCTGGCTCCACAAGCGGCCGATGTGCGCCCGCACCGTGTCCAGCGGCGCCTGCCAGTCGACGCCTTGGGCGATAGCATCGCGGCACTGCCGGCGCACCGCCCGCAGCAGTTGGCGAGGGCTGCGGATACCGGGGTCTTCGGCAAGAAAGTCCACCCAGACCGGCGGCTGGCGGCGTACATGGGGCAGAAGGCCGTGACGGGAGAACACTTTGATCGGCCCACGGTGCCCGGCCTGCTCCAGGGACACCACCGCGTCGACCATGGTCAGGCCGGAACCGATGATCAGCACCGTGGCGTGGGGATCGAGCCGGCGCATCGCCGCGACGTCCCAGGGGTCGAGCGCTGCGGCGTTCAGCCCGCTGGAGTGGGTCTGCGGTGTACGGGCGGCGGGGAACAGGCCGGTGGCGATGACAGCACGGGCACCTTGCAGGCATTGGCCATCGCTCAAGGCGACGCGCACCGAGCCGGCCTCGACCTGCACGTCCACCGCCTCCGCCCGCACATGCTCGACGGTCGAGCCGTGCGACGCGCCCGCCTGTTGCGCTTCGGCCAGACGTTGCTGCACGTAGACGCCGAACAGGCCCCGTGGCGGAAACAGCTCGCTGACCGGCACCGATTGCCGCCCCGACTCCGGCCAGCCGCCGTCGGCGATGTGAGTGGTGAGCCATTGGGTCAGATCATCGGCGTTGTCCGGATCCACGCTCATGCGCGCCGCGTTGCCGTTGAGCGTGTGCCCCAGCTCCACCGCGCTGTAGGCCTCGCCGCGACCGAGTTCAGGCCGAGGCTCGACCACCAGGATCCGCCGCCGGCCCGGCAGGCGCAGCAGCTGCGCCGCCAGCAGCGCGCCGCTGAGGCCGCCGCCGATGATCACGATGTCAGCCTGACGGGTCGGGGAAGTCGCCTGTCCGTGTTCGGGGTGTGTCATCCGTTTCGCCGCTCCGTCGTTGAGGTCATGCCACCTTAAGGGATCGGCCGGGGAATGTCCTGCCGCTCAGATCACCACGTTGCGCACGAAGCGCGCCGCCACCTCGCCGTCGTTACGGTAGCCGTGGGGCTGGTTGCTGGCGAACATGAAGAACTCGCCGGCGGCGATCCGCTGCGGGCGGTCGCCCAGCATCAGGGTCAGGCAGCCTTCGAAGACGAAGATCTGCTCGCTCCAGCCCTCGGCGTCCGGTTGCGAGGGGTACACCTCGCCCGGTTGCAGGCACCACTCCCATTGCTCCACCGCGCGGGTGGCGGTGGCCTTGGACAGCAGCACGGCCTTGCTGCCGGGAATGTTGCCGGCCCAGGCCAGTTCGTTGATGCGGCCCGGGTCGCGGTTGTCCGGCGCCTGGATCAGGTCGCTGAACGCCACGTCGAGGGCTTCGGCGATGCGGTCCAGGGTGGTCAGGCTGACATTGTTCTCGCCGGCCTCGATGGCCACCAGCATGCGCCGGCTGACCCCGGACTGCTCCGCCAGGGTGGCCTGGCTCATGTCGATGGCATGACGCAGGCGCCGCACGTTCTGGCTGACATGCTGGAGGACGGACGTCCGCGGAGGGGAATCTTTGTGCACTATATTGCTCACTCGGTGGGGTTGGGCAGTATACTGCGCAACGTTGGGCGCATTGTGCGTTCCCCTCCTCCTAGCGTGCAAGGTCATGATGTCGCTCAATTCCCCCCACACTTCCCCGCGTCTCCCCCGGTTCAGCAAGGCCGAAGCCGTGCTGGTGCTGATCACCATGCTCTGGGGCGGCACGTTCCTGCTGGTGCAGCATGCGATGACCGTCAGCGGCCCGATGTTCTTCGTCGGCCTGCGCTTCGCGGCGGCGGCCAGCATCGTGGCGCTGTTTTCGTGGAAGCACCTGCGCGACCTGACCTTGTTCGAACTGCGCGCCGGCGCCTTCATCGGCGTGGCGATCATGCTCGGCTACGGCTTGCAGACCGTGGGCCTGCAAAGCATCCCCAGCAGTCAGTCGGCGTTCATCACGGCGCTCTACGTGCCGTTCGTGCCACTGCTGCAATGGCTGGTGCTGGGCCGCCGGCCCGGGCTGATGCCGAGCATCGGGATCATGCTCGCGTTCACCGGCCTGATGCTGCTGTCGGGGCCGTCCGGGGCGTCGCTGAACTTCAGCCCCGGCGAAATCGCCACGCTGATCAGCGCCATCGCGATCGCGGCGGAAATCATCCTCATCAGCACCTATGCCGGCCAGGTCGATGTGCGCCGAGTGACGGTGGTGCAACTGGCGGTGACGTCGGTGCTGGCGTTCCTGATGGTGGTGCCGACCGGTGAGGCGATTCCTTCTTTCTCGTGGCTGCTGGTGTCCACCGCCCTGGGGCTGGGGGCGATGAGCGCGGCGATCCAGGTGGCGATGAACTGGGCGCAGAAGAGCGTGTCGCCGACCCGCGCCACCCTGATCTATGCCGGCGAGCCGGTGTGGGCCGGCATCGCCGGGCGGATCGCCGGGGAACGCCTGCCGGCGATTGCCCTGGTGGGCGCGGGGTTGATCGTGGCGGCGGTGATCGTCAGCGAACTGAAGACCAAGGCCAAGGGCGCCGAGGCCGACGCCGCCCTGGAGCGTGAGATCCAGGGTTGAATCATCGAGGGCGGCGGCGCCTGACCCGGCGCCATCGCCAGCAGGCTGGCTCCCACAGGTATCCCGGGTGTCCACAAGATCCACGTACGCCACCAAAACCTGTGGGAGCTGGCTTGCAAGCGATGAGGCCGGCACTGCCGACATCTCTGTTGCCTGACTCGACTTGCCAGCGATGAGGCCAGCGATCCGACGCAGAGGCCATCACCGGCGCCATCACGCTCCCTGAAACCATGTGAAGGAGGAAATTTCCGACTACCTTGTAGGATTCTGAGACATCCTGGCGTTTGGTGATCGGGGAACTGGCACGTATGATGCTTCACAAACTTCCGCAGATTAGAAGCCTATGTCCCTGATAGTTCTACTGCTTCTGCCTTTTCTGGGCAGCTGTCTGGCCGCGGTGCTGCCGCACAACGCACGAAACGCCGAATCCCTGCTGGCCGGTCTGATCGCCCTGATCGGCACCGTTCAGGTGGCGCTGCTGTACCCGCAGATCGCCGACGGCGGCGTGATCCGCGAGGAGTTCATGTGGCTGCCCAGCCTGGGCCTGAACTTCGTCCTGCGCCTGGACGGTTTCGCCTGGCTGTTCTCGCTGCTGGTGCTGGGCATCGGCACGCTGGTCTCCCTGTATGCCCGCTACTACATGTCGCCGGACGACCCGGTGCCGCGCTTCTTCGCGTTTTTCCTGGCGTTCATGGGCGCGATGCTCGGGCTGGTGATCTCCGGCAACCTGATCCAGATCGTGTTCTTCTGGGAACTGACCAGCCTGTTCTCGTTCCTGCTGATCGGCTACTGGCACCACCGCCACGACGCCCGGCGCGGCGCGTACATGGCGCTGATGGTCACCGGTGCAGGCGGATTGTGCCTGCTGGCGGGGGTGCTCATCCTCGGCCATGTCGTGGGCAGCTATGACCTGGACAAGGTCCTGGCCGCCGGCGACCTGATCCGCGCACATGCCCTCTACCCCGTTCTGCTTCCCCTGATCCTCATCGGCGCCCTGAGCAAGAGCGCCCAGTTCCCCTTCCACTTCTGGCTGCCCCACGCCATGGCGGCGCCCACACCGGTTTCGGCCTACCTGCACTCGGCGACCATGGTCAAGGCCGGGGTGTTCTTGCTGGCGCGGCTGTGGCCGTCGTTGTCCGGCAGCGAAGAATGGTTCTACATCGTCAGCGGCGCCGGCGCCGCCACGCTGCTGCTGGGCGCGTACTGCGCCATGTTCCAGAACGACCTCAAGGGCCTGCTGGCCTACTCGACCATCAGCCACCTGGGCCTGATCACCCTGCTGCTGGGCCTCAACAGTCCGCTGGCCGCCGTGGCCGCGGTGTTCCACATCCTCAACCACGCCACGTTCAAGGCCTCGCTGTTCATGGCCGCCGGGATCATCGACCACGAAAGCGGCACCCGCGACATCCGCAAGCTCAACGGCCTGTTCAGACTGATCCCGTTCACCGCCACCCTGGCGATGGTGGCCAGCGCGTCGATGGCCGGCGTGCCGCTGCTAAACGGCTTCCTGTCCAAGGAAATGTTCTTCGCCGAAACGGTGTTCATCAACGCCACCGCCTGGGTCGAAGCCACGCTGCCGGTCGTCGCGACCATCGCCGGCACCTTCAGCGTCGCCTATTCCCTGCGCTTCACCGTGGACGTGTTCTTCGGCCCGACCGCCACCGACCTGCCGCACACCCCGCACGAGCCGCCGCGCTGGATGCGTGCGCCGGTGGAGCTGCTGGTGCTGACCTGCCTGGTGGTGGGGATCTTCCCGGCCCAGGTGGTCGGCCCGCTGCTGGCTGCGGCGGCCACGCCCGTGGTCGGCGGCACGCTCCCTCAATACAGCCTGGCGATCTGGCACGGCCTCAACGCGCCGATGATCATGAGCCTGATCGCCATGTCCGGCGGCATCGTGGTGTACCTGCTGCTGCGCAACCAGCTCAAGCGCGGGCGCTTCAGCTTCCCGCCGCTGGTGGGCCGCTTCAACGGCAAGCGCCTGTTCGAGCGCAGCCTGGTGGCGATGATGCGCCTGGCCCGGCGGCTGGAGCGGCGAATCGGCACCAAGCGCCTGCAGGCGCAGCTGTTCCTGATGGTGCTGGCGGCGGTGCTGGCCGGCCTGATCCCGATGCTGCACAGCAGCCTGAGCTGGGGCGACCGGCCGAAGATCCCGGGCTCCATCGTGTTCGTCACCCTGTGGCTGCTGGCGATCGCCTGCGCCCTGGGCGCCGCGTGGCAGGCCAAGTATCACCGTCTCGCGGCCCTGACCATGGTCAGCGTCTGCGGCCTGATGACCTGCGTGACCTTCGTCTGGTTCTCCGCGCCGGATCTGGCCTTGACGCAACTGGTGGTGGAAGTGGTGACCACCGTGCTGATCCTGCTCGGCCTGCGCTGGCTGCCCCGGCGGATCGAAGAGGTCTCGCCGCTGCCCAACAGCCTGCGCAAGGCGCGGGTGCGGCGGGTGCGCGACCTGCTGCTGTCGGTGGCCGTCGGCGGCGGCATGGCGCTGCTGGCCTACGCGATGCTGACCCGCCAGACCCCCAACGACATCTCGTCGTTCTACCTCAGCCGCGCCCTGCCCGAGGGCGGCGGCAGCAACGTGGTCAACGTGATGCTGGTGGACTTCCGCGGCTTCGACACCCTGGGCGAAATCACCGTGCTGGTGGCCGTGGCCCTGACCGTGTACGCCCTGCTGCGCCGGTTCCGCCCGCCGAAGGAAAGCCTGCAATTGCCGGCCCAGCAGCGCCTGCTGGCGCCGGACGTGGTCACCGACCTGGTCAACCCGCGCTCGGCCAGCGACACCGCGCTGGGCTTCATGATGGTGCCGGCGGTGCTGGTGCGCCTGCTGCTGCCGATCGCGCTGGTGGTGTCGTTCTACCTGTTCATGCGCGGGCACAACCAGCCGGGCGGCGGTTTCGTCGCCGGGCTGGTGATGTCGGTGGCGTTCATCCTGCAATACATGGTCGCCGGCACCCAGTGGGTCGAGGCGCAGATGAGCCTGCGGCCGCTGCGCTGGATGGGCACCGGGCTGCTGTTCGCCACGGTCACGGGGCTGGGGGCGATGGCCGCCGGCTATCCGTTCATGACCACCCACACCTGGCATTTCAATGTGCCGTTGCTGGGCGACCTGCATATCGCCAGCGCGCTGTTCTTCGACATCGGCGTGTATGCGGTGGTGGTCGGCTCGACCCTGCTGATCCTCACCGCCCTCGCCCACCAATCGGTGCGGGGCCATAAAACCGCCGCCGCCAAAGGAGCCGTCTGATGGAAGAAGTCATCGCAATCGCCATCGGTGTGCTCGCCGCCTCCGGCGTCTGGCTGATCCTGCGTCCGCGCACGTTCCAGGTGGTCATGGGCCTGTGCCTGCTCTCCTACGGCGTCAACCTGTTCATCTTCAGCATGGGCAGCCTGTTCATCGGCAAGGAGCCGATCATCAAGGACGGCGTGCCCCAGGATCTTCTGCACTACACCGACCCGCTGCCCCAGGCGCTGGTGCTGACGGCGATCGTCATCAGTTTCGCCATGACCGCGCTGTTCCTCGTTGTACTGCTGGCGTCCCGGGGCCTCACCGGCACCGACCACGTGGACGGCCGGGAGCCTAAGGAATGATGGCGATGACTCATCTGATCGCCGCGCCGATCCTGCTGCCGCTCTTGACCGCCGCCATCATGCTGATGCTGGGCGAGCGGCACCGGCCGCTGAAGGCCAAGCTCAACCTGGCCTCCAGCCTCGCCGGCCTGGGGATCGCCCTGGCGCTGCTGGCCTGGACCCAGACCACCGGCGTGCCCGGCTCCATCGGCGTGTACCTGCCGGGCAACTGGCAGGTGCCGTTCGGCCTGGTGCTGGTGGTGGACCGGTTGTCGGCGCTGATGCTGGTGCTCACCGGGATCATCGGCGTCAGCGCCCTGCTCTACGCCATGGCCCGCTGGGACGGCGCCGGGTCGAGCTTCCACGCCCTGTTCCAGATCCAGCTGATGGGCCTGTACGGAGCGTTCCTGACCGCCGACCTGTTCAACCTGTTCGTGTTCTTCGAGGTGCTGCTCGCCGCCTCCTACGGCCTGATGCTGCACGGCTCCGGCCGGGCGCGGGTGTCGTCGGGGCTGCATTACATCTCGATCAACCTGCTGGCCTCGTCGCTGTTCCTGATCGGCGCGGCGCTGATCTACGGCGTCACCGGCACGCTGAACATGGCTGACCTGGCGCTGAAGATTCCGCTGGTGCCGGAGGCCGACCGTGGCCTGCTGCATGCCGGCGCGGGCATCCTGGCGGTGGCGTTCCTGGCCAAGGCCGGCATGTGGCCCTTGAACTTCTGGCTGGTGCCGGCCTACTCCTCGGCCAGCGCGCCGGTGGCGGCGATGTTCGCGATCATGACCAAGGTCGGCGTCTACACCCTGCTGCGCCTGTGGACGCTGCTGTTCTCCGGCCAGGCCGGGGCGTCGGCGTACTTTGCCGGCGACTGGCTGATCTACGGCGGCATGGCCACCATCGTCTGCGCCGGGATCGCGATCATCGCCGCCCAGCGCCTGGAGCGCATGGCCAGCCTGAGCATCCTGGTGTCGGCGGGAATCCTGCTGTCCGCCACCGGTTTCGCCCAGCCGAACCTGGTGGGGGCGGCGCTGTTCTATCTGGTCAGCTCGACCCTGGCGCTGAGCGCGCTGTTCCTGCTGGCCGAACTGATCGAGCGTTCGCGCACCGCCAGCGAAGTGCCGCTGGAAGACGAAAACGAACTGCTGCCGCGCCCGCAGGAGGCCGCCGCGCCGGTCAAGGGCACCAACCTGGACGACGACCAGCAGGCCGTGGTCGGCCAGGTGATTCCCTGGACCATGGCGTTCCTGGGCCTGAGCTTCATCGCCTGCGCGTTGCTGATCGTCGGCATGCCGCCGCTGTCCGGGTTCATCGGCAAGCTCAGCCTGATCGGCGCCCTGCTCAACCCGTTGGGCCTGGGTGCCGGCGAGCCGGTGTCGCCGGCCGCGTGGTCGTTGCTGGCGCTGCTGATCCTGTCGGGGCTGGCTTCGCTGATGGCCTTCTCGCGGCTGGGCATCCAGCGCTTCTGGTCGCCTGAGGAGCGCCCGTCGCCGGTGCTGCGCAAGCTCGAATGCACGCCGATCCTCTTGCTGCTGGGCCTGAGCATCGCCCTGACCTTCAAGGCCGAGCCGCTGCTGCGCTACACCGAAGCCGCCGCCGATGCCCTGAACAATCCGCAGCAATACGTGATGGCCGTGCTCGGCACCCGCGCCGTGCCGAGCCCCGAAGCCAAGGCCGCACTGCAGGAGGCCCACCCATGAAGCGTCTGTTCCCTGCCCCCTGGCTGTCGCTGGCGCTGTGGCTGCTGTGGCTTTCGCTGAACCAGTCGGCCAGCCCCGGCAACCTGCTGCTCGGCGCCGTGCTGGGGTTCGCCGCGCCGCTGATGATGCGCAAGCTGCGCCCGCAGCGGATCCGCATCCGCCGTCCGGGCACCATCCTGCGCCTGTTCCTGCTGGTCGGGCGGGACGTGATCCACTCCAACCTGGCTGTGGCCTGGGGCGTGCTCAACGCCGGCCGCCGGCCGCCCCGCTCGCGCTTCGTCAAGGTGCCGCTGGACCTGCGCGACGCCAACGGCCTGGCGGCGCTGTCGATGATCACCACGGTGGTGCCCGGCACGGTATGGTCGGAGCTGGCACTGGACCGCAGTATTTTGCTGATGCACGTCTGGGACCTGGACGACGAAGCGCAGTTCATCCAGCACTTCAAGACCACTTACGAGCGGCCGCTGATGGAGATTTTCGAATGAGCCCGTTGCTGTCGAACGCGATCCTGCTCACGCTGTTCCTGTTTTCCCTGGCGATGGTGCTGACCCTGGTGCGCCTGTTCAGGGGGCCGTCGGCCCAGGACCGGGTCCTGGCGCTGGATTACCTGTACATCGTCGCCATGCTGATGATGCTGACCCTGGGCATCCGCTACTCCAGCGACACGTACTTCGAGGCGGCGCTGCTGATCGCGCTGTTCGGCTTCGTCGGCTCGTTCGCGCTGGCCAAATTCCTGCTGCGGGGCGAGGTGATCGAATGAACGCGCCATTGTCTTTGTGGGTGGAAATCCCGGTGGCGATCCTGCTGGTGCTGGGCGGCACCTTTGCGTTGATCGGCGCCTTGGGGCTGCTGCGCATGAAGGATTACTTCCAGCGCATGCACCCGCCGGCCCTGGCCTCGACGCTGGGGTCGTGGTGCGTGGCGCTGGCGTCGATCCTGTGTTTTTCCGCGTTCAGCGAAGGGCCGGTGGTGCACGCCTGGCTGATTCCGATCCTGCTGGCGATCACCGTGCCGGTGACGACCTTGCTGCTGGCACGGGCGGCGCTGTTCCGCAAGCGCATGGCCGGGGACGATGTGCCGGCGGAGGTGAGCAGCCGGCGGGGTGAGAGCGAGGGCTGACCTCGGGAGACGGGGTGTCTTCGCCGGCCCCATCGCCAGCAGGCTGGCTCCCACAGCTTTTTGCGGTGAGCCAAGAATCCTATGGCACCGCAATCCCCTGTGGGAGCCAGCCTGCTGGCGATGAGGCCGGCACAGGCCACCTCAAACCCAGGCCACCGCCAGCAACCCCGCCCCCAACACCGTGCACAGCGGCGAGTAGAACCAGGTGTCGAGCCAGGCGAACCGCGAGGCCTTCACCTCCTTGAAGAAGCCCACCAGCTCCGAGTCGCCGATGGCCCGGGCGAACATCAGCAGCGCAATCGCGCTGATCACCCATTGCAGCGACCAGTGCTGCACCGTCGGCAACCACCACCCCACCCGCAGGCACACCAGCGCGGCCACCGACAGCAGCGCCGCCGCCACCAGCAACGTCAGCCAGCCCGACGGCTTGAACGCCGGCCGCAACGTCGCCGCGCCTTCGGCCACGGGCACGTGCGGAACCACCGCAGCCGCCGCCCACTGCCCGCCCAGGGCCCAATACACATGCACCAGGCTGATCACCGCGAACACCGTGACCAACCCTCGAGCCAAGACAAACGTCATGGTCGCGGTTCCTTGTTTTCGATTTGAACAAAATCATCCTAGACG
This sequence comes from Pseudomonas sp. R25(2017), assembly GCF_002112565.1. Classification (NCBI taxonomy): domain Bacteria; kingdom Pseudomonadati; phylum Pseudomonadota; class Gammaproteobacteria; order Pseudomonadales; family Pseudomonadaceae; genus Pseudomonas; species Pseudomonas sp. R25(2017). The sequence goes on along the minus strand of NZ_NEHZ01000024.1, from coordinate 12,436 downwards.
GCATTTTTCCATGTGCACGACCGTTCGACCTTGGGTAAAGTGCCGCCCATGAAATTCACCCGTTCCGATCGCTCACTGCTGGCCTGGATGCTCTATTGCTGCGTCCTGTTCAACGTGTTCGCCTGCAGCATCGGTCACGGGCAAATGGTCGGGATGCAGCTCAACGGCCTCGGCGGCCAGTTCTGCGCGGTCGATCCGGCCACCCAGGCGCCGCTCGCCGCCACCCCTTCCGAAGAAAAACTGCCGACCCTGGCCAAAGCCTTCGGCTGCCCGCTGTGCTCCACCGGCGGCATGGGGCCGGCGTTCAACTCCAGCCTGACCCTGGCGATCCTGCCGGAACAGCACAGCCCGCCGCGGCCGGCCATCGTCAGCGCCGACCTCCCCGCCCGCTTCACCTGGCCTTCGGCCAACCCCCGCGCCCCGCCGCTCGCCTGAGTACCCTTGCCTTTTTGATTCGTCAGCCCACTGCGCCAACGCGCGGCGTTCGCCTGTGCGCTGATTCCTAGACAAGCATTCAGGATTCAACGATGAAACAACTCACTTTGCTGGCGAGCCTGTGCGGCTGCCTGTCCGTCAACGCCTGGGCGCAATCGGCCGTGGACCTGGCGCCGATCACCATCGACGGCGAATCCGCCGCCGAACCGGGCCTGAGCCTGGACGGCTCCAGCGGCATGGCCTCGCGCCTGGGCCTGAGCGTGCGCGACACGCCGGCCTCGGTGGCGGTGGCGAACCGCAACGACATCGAACGCCACGGCGCGCAGAACTTCCAGGACGCCGCCAACACCCTGCCCGGCGTCAACGCCAGCGCCCCGCCGGGCTTCGGCGGGTTCGTGTCCTACCGCGGCTTCACCAGCAGCCAGATCACCCAGATGTTCAACGGCGTCAACGTCTCCGGCGGGCTGGCGCGGCCGGTCGATGCGTGGATCTACGACCGGGTCGAACTGGTCGGCGGCCCGTCGTCGCTGATCAACGGCGCCGGTTCGGTCGGCGGCTCGCTCAACTACGTGACCAAGCTCGCCACCCGCGACGAGCAGGCCGTCGAAGGCCGGGTCAGCTACGGCACCTTCGACGCCGTCGAAACCGCCTTCGGCCTCAACCATGCCCTGACCGAACCCGGCGCCGACGTGCAGCACTACGCGCGGCTGGACGTCAGCCACAACACCGGCAACGGCTACATCGACCGCCAGGAGCGGGACGCCTGGAGCGTGGCGTTCTCCCTGCTCAGCGACCTGACGCCCGACCTGTCGCACACCCTGGCCCTGGAATACCAGGACGAGCACGAAGACAGCCCGTACTGGGGCACCCCGGTGCTCAACCCCAAGGCGGGCGAGCTGAAGATCGACAAGCACAACCGCTTCAACAACTACAACGTCGAGGACGGCCGCTACGAGCAGCGTACGATCTGGGTGCGCTCGATCATCGACTACCGGATCAACGACAGCACCACCCTGCGCAACACCCTCTACCACCTGGACAGCCAGCGCGACTACCGCAACCTGGAGACCTACCAGTACAACGCCGACAACAGCGCGGTGAACCGCTCCACCGCGTATCAGGTGCGGCACCAGGGCGAACAGAACGGCAACCAGTTCGAACTGCGCCACGACAACGCCCTGTTCGGCCTCGACACCACGTGGTCCGGCGGCTTCGAGTACAAGGTCAACCAGACCACCAACTCGCCGCTCAACGTCAAGGGCGCGAGCACGGTCGACCCCGACAACTACCGGCCCGGGCACTTCTACGACATTCCCGGCACCAAGCCTGGCTTCGTCAGCGACAAGACCAACGAGGTCACCACCAAGGCCCTGTTCGCCGAAAACCGTCTGGCGCTGACCGACAAGCTGGCGTTGCTCACCGGGCTGCGCTACGACGACATCGACCTGGACGTGACCAACCACCGCACCGTGACCGCCAGCAACCCCAAGCACCTCAAACGCAGCTGGGAACCGGTCACCGGCCGCGTCGGGCTGACCTACCAATTCATTCCGTCGGCCAACGTCTACGTGCAGTACAGCACCGCCGCCGAACAGCCGAACGGCACCCAGGACTTTGACGTCTCGACGGGCAAGCAGTGGGAGATCGGCAGCAAGTTCGACTACCTGAACGGACGCGGCTCGGCGACAGTGGCGGCCTACACGATCGAGCGCAAGGACTTCGCCGTGACCGATCTGCTGGATCCGACCCTAAGCATTCCGGTGGGCCAGCAGACCTCCAAAGGCATCGAGGTCGCCAGTTCGCTGCGCATCACCGACCGGTTGCTGGCCGAGGGCAACTTTGCCTGGGTCGATGCCCAATACGACGACTTCACGGAGAAGAACGCCGCCGGCGTGGTGGTCTCGCGCAAGGGCAACACGCCGACCAACGTGCCGGACCGCGTGGGCAACCTGTGGCTGACCTATGACTTCTCGCCGCAATGGCAAGGCGGGGTCGATGCGCGGTACGTGGCGTCGGTGTACGCCGACACGGCCAACACCATGACCGTGCCGTCGTACACGCTGTTCGGCAGTTTCCTGAGCTACAAGGTCGATGCGCACACCACCGTCACCGGCCGGGTGCGCAACCTGACCAACGAGGTGTACGCCGAGTTCGCCCATGTGTCGCCCGCGTACTACCTGGGCACGCCGCGCACCTTCGAGCTGGCGGTGCAGACGCGGTTCTGAGGGCGCGACCAGAGCGGTTGACCATTGAGGGCGCCGGCCTTGGTCACAGGCCGGCGGCCACTTTGTCCGCCACGTCCTTGGGCAACCAGGCCTGCCACACCTGCGGGTGATCCTTCATGAACGCCACCGCCGCCTCCCGCGGCGGTGTGTGTTTCTCGCTCATGCCGGCCAGGGCCTTGTTCAGTGCGTCGATGGGGAAATCGACCTTGGCGAAGAACGCCGCGATCTCCGGGTATTCCTTCTGGAACGGCGCCGACACGCCGATCGACAGCTTCGAGGCCAGCGAACGGGTCGGTTTCGGGTTGGGGTTGTCGGCGTCGGTCAGGGTTTTCCAGGCCTCGGCGTCGAAGGGTGGCTCTTGCAACTGGATCAGCTTGAATTTGCCGAGCAGCGGCGTCGGCGACCAGTAATAGAACAGCACCGGCTTGCCCCGGCGGATCGATGAACTGATTTCCGCATCCAGGGCCGCACCGGAGCCACTGCGAAAGTTGGTGTAGGCATCCTGCAAGCCGTAGGCGATCAGCTTCTGCTTGTTCACCACCTCCGAAGTCCAGCCGATCGGGCTGTTGAGGAAGCGCCCCTTGGCCGGGTTCTCCGGATCCTTGAACACATCCTTGTACTTGATCAGGTCGCTGACGCTACGCAGGTCCGGCGCCAGCGGCTTGATGCCTTTGGCCGGGTCGCCCTTGACCACGTACTCCGGCACCCACCAGCCCTCAGTGGCGCCCTTGACCGTGTCGCCGAGGCTGGCGACCTTGCCTTCGGCCTCGGCCTTGACCCACACCGGGCTGCGGCCGGCCCATTCTTCGCCGATGACCTGGATGTCGTTGTTGGCCAGCGCCGTCTCCAGGGTGATGGTGGTGCCCGGCAAGGTGTCGGTGGGCAGGCCGTAGCCCTTCTCGACGATGATCCGCAGCACGTCGGTGATCAGGCTGCCGCTCTCCCAGTTAAGGTCGGCGAAATGGATGGGCTTTTGCGCAGCGTTCGCCGCCGGCGTCGCCAGCAGGGCCCATGCGCTCAGGCAGGCGAAAAACCACTGTCGTAATCCGTTCATGCGTTGCACCTCGTGCTGTTCGCAGCAATAGCAGGACGGCCTGACAGAAGACCGCAAGCCTCTGAATACTCAGTCAACTGACTGTAGACGAGGTTCCTGCTTTTTCAGGGCATGACACGGACGAAGATCAGTTTTCAGACATTTCCTGCAAGCGCTGCAGCTCGCGTCTGACCATGCTGGCGTATTCCGCCGGGCGCAGGCCGTAGATCTGCGAGGCCACCCAACCGAGCCAGGCGCCTTTCAGCTCGGCCTTCGCGGCGTAGAGCCTGCGGGCCTCCTCACGGGCGCGGTCGAGGTGCTGCCCATGAAAGTCGGCACGGCTCACTCGCTGGCCTTGAACGTCACCAGCTCGCCCTTGCGCCACTTGGCGGCCTTGGCGGTGACGGCCTTGAGGGTCTTGGTCAGGCCTTCGGTCAACTGCGCGTGTGCGGCGAACACCGTCACCACGTTGTGGCCTTCCTTGAACACGATGGCATGGCCGTCGGCGGTGGTGACGAAGGCGTAGTCGCCCAGGCCGTAGACCACCAGCTTGATGTCACGAAAGCGGATGTCGAACTTGCCGCCTTCGCGGCTGGGCAGCACCGACGCGCTGAAATGGTCGCCGACCTTGAGCTTGAGCCCCGGCTTGTCGTCCACCACCAAGGCGCTTTCGGTGTCGATCTCCGCCACGTAAATGCCTTCGGCGTTCTGTTCGGTGACGTACACGAAACGCGATTGGAACTGCTTGACCAGCTTTGCCCGCAAATCGCCCAACACGAACAAGGCATGCATATCGAGGTTACTGACTGCCAAAGAAACATCCCCACACTGGAAAAGAGTGCCGCACGCCGGAAAACGCGCACGGCAAAAAAGTGACGGCTGGGCCGACGGTATTGCCGAATGAATCAGGTGAAAGCCTGAGCGGGGCAGCGGCCCCTTCATCGCGAGGTTCGGTAAGACTAACGGAATGCCGCTCGCGGAATCTGCCCTGAAGTTCGCCGGACGTTGAAGGAAAACGCCTCGTCATGGGCCGGACAAAACCGACTACGAACTTTAGGGAAAAAACTTACTAAAAAAAGCATTTTTCCGACATATCGCCGGTAAAAAATTGCTTTAGATAAACAACGTTCGCCAACAGGCACTGGCGATTCTAGAGCACCGACGCTCGATACGACTACCCGCAACGGTAAACCAATGCCGATCCGACCACGAAAAGGACTTCACATGTGCAACCTGACCCACTTCGCCTTGCCCGCCCAGGCCCGTCCCGACGCCCTCCCATTCCCGCCGACGGCGGACGGCTACGCCTTGCAACGCAATGAACCCTTTACCGACGGGCCCCGCTATCGCGTGGTGCCGGCCGGTAACGGGTTCTTTCACATCAAGGAAACGTCGACAGGACGTGTGAGAGGATTCCGCAAGGATCACAACCAGGCTTGCGCCCTCGCCCGGTCACTGGAAACGCAAGCGGGCCTCTGAGCCGGTCAGTGCAGGTGGCCTTCAAGCCCGGCGTTCAGCTGCGCCAGCCAAGCGGCCCTGCACTCTTCCGCCTCGTCGCGGCTGGCGAACGCCGCCCCCCGGGGCTCGCCGTTGAGCAGCACCACCCAGCACACGCGCTGCCCCCGCGCCCGCAAGCCGGCGGGCACGGCACTGCCGATCACCGCCGCCACATCGACCCTGCATTGCATGCTGACCTCCCGAGACCATTAGCTACCTAACTATGCAGGCAGAGTAATGACTCAGGCCCCAGGGAAACAGCCGCCGGGATGCACAGCTTCATTGCAGGTGCGGCAACAATCCTCAGCGCGGCGCCTCAGGCTTGTAGCCCAGGCGCAATCCGCCCCAATGCCGGCCCTTGACGGTGATCGGCACCGACAGGTCGTGCATCAGCTCGCCGGTGTCGCGGGTGTAGGTCTGCAGCAGCACCGGCTGCTGGTGGCTGCCGCAGCGGATGCCGGTGCGGTCGGCGAACTTGCGTTTGGTGCGGTTGTTGACGGTGTCCGCCTGCTCGTCGCCGGTCAGCGGCTGGCTGAACACTTGGTTGTGGGTCGGCACGTAGCCCTGCTGGGTGCAGGCGATGGCGAACACCAAACCTTCGTGCCGCGGCAGCAAGGGTTCCTGGATCGCCGGCAGCACCTGGTCGGTGTAGCGGTCGAACCGGGTCTGATACTTCTCCGGCCGCGTGCCGGGGATCGGCTGGTAGTGACGGTCGAACAGGTCGTCGAGGCTGATCCGGCCTTGATCGACATCGGCCTCGAAGCGCGCGGCGATCTGCTCGGCCCCTTCGCGGGCCAGGTCGTAGATGCGCTGGTGGTAGTCATCCAGCCCGACCTCGGCCAGCCGTTCGCTGATGGTCTCGGCCTGGCCTTCCATCTGCACGGCGGCTTCGGCGAGGCGGCGGGTCTGCTGGTCGCTGATGGCCAGGTCGGCGCGCATCTGCTCGATGGCGGTGAACAGGCTGTCGAGCTGCTCGCGGTTGGTCTCGGCGCCCTGGGCGATCTCGCCCACTTGGGTTTCCACCCCGGCGGCCAGCCGGGCGATGTTTTCCAGGTGCTGGCCGGTGAGCTCGACCTGCTCCACGCCTGTGTGCAGGTCATCGGAGAGCTGGCGGATCTGCTCCACCACCTGCGCGGTGCGTTGCTGGATGTCGGCGACCATTTCGCCGACCTCGTCAGTGGCGGACGCGGTACGGGCCGCAAGACCGCGCACCTCGTCCGCCACCACCGCAAACCCGCGCCCGTGCTCGCCGGCGCGGGCCGCCTCGATGGCGGCGTTGAGCGCCAGCAGGTTGGTCTGGCTGGCGATGGACTGGATCACCAGCGTGACGCGCTGAATGTCGTCGCTGCGCTGGCTCAGGGCTTCGATCAGCTCGCGGCTGTCGTTGGCGCGCTGGCTGAGCTGATGCATGCGCGAAATGGAATCGACCAGCACGGTATGCCCCGCCGCGCTGCTGTGGTGCGCCTCGCTGGCGGCGCCCAACGCCTGCCGGCTGAGCTGCGACGTGGCCTGTTCGGTGGCGATCATCACCTCGGCGTTGCTGACGATCTGCTGTGCCGCATCGAGCTGGGATTGCAGCTTGCCGGCCAGGGCCTTGACCGAAAACGCCACACCGGCGGCGGACAGCGCGTTATGGCTGGTGGTGTAGGAAAGGTCGCGGGTCAGTTCGGCCATCGCGCTGCCGGTGTCGACAGGCCGGGCCTCAGGGGTGGCGCGGGAACGCAGGCGCGGCAGCCATACGATCAGCACCGCCAGCGGCATGCCCGCATACAGCGGCCAGCCCCCCAGCGCCATGCCCGCCAGCAACAGCATCAGGGCGATGCTCTGCAGCGTCGGCGACAGCCAGCGGTTCTTCGGCAAAACAACTGGTGCAGGCAGAGCCTCAACCAGAGATCCATCTCTCGTCATTTCGTAACCCCACGCGTGTTCTCATTGTTGTGGCCGCATTAAACGCCACTACAACGCCATTATCCATGGTCCGTTAGTCGTGGGGTCTGTGGCAGGTCAATGGAACGGCGGGATTGTTACGGACGGCAAAACGCTTCGCGGGCAAGCCCGCTCCCACAAAGGTCCGGGTATCACCGTAAACCTTGTGGGGGCGGACTTGCCCGCGATGACCGCGTCGGCGCAATCAGGCCTGGCGCTGGTGCTTGTCGATCTGCTCGTGGCGCTCTTGGGCTTCGATGCAGTATTTGGTGGTCGGGCTGATCAGCAGGCGCTTGAGGCCGATCGGCTCGCCGCTGTCGTCGCACCAGCCGAAGCTGTCTTCCTTGATGCGCTCAAGGGCTTGTTCCAGTTGCGGCAGCATGCGCTGGTCGCGGTCGATCGCGTTCACCAGCCAGGTGCGCTCTTCTTCCACCGAGGCGGCGTCCGCCGGGTCAGCCGGGGTGTCCAGGCTTTCGATGGCAATACGGTTCTGCTCAATGCGCTCGTGGGTTTCGACTTTCATGTTCTGCAGCAGCTCAGTGAAGAAAGCGTGCTGCTCGGCATTCATGTAGTCATCTGCCGGCATGGCCAGCAACTTGTCCTTTGTCATTGATATCTCTAATAAAAAACGTGCATTAAGGCGAATTAGGGAGCGTTCCGGCGAACCGCCTGCGGTCATCGGAAAGGCATCGTTTATTGCAAACGCCACCCGGCACTCAATTTACGAAGGGGCGGCAGTCTAAGGCCCGATTGAGGCCTCAGCAACTGGAAATACAGGGAATTTGTCCGACAAAGCCCGGAAACCGCCCGCAGACGGGGTTCGCAGCGGCCATCGGAGTGCGTTTATAGCAAGAAATTCAGTCCAGCGGCTGTATATAGAAGACAAACGGCGATTGGGCGTGGCGCTTTGTCGCACCCCACCCTGAACGCGCAGGCCGGCGCGGTGCATCGATTCAGCAGCAAAACCATGGACTTAGGCTTCACAAAACGCCGCCCGGACTGGCTATCCTCAAGGCCGGCGACCCCTCGCCGCAGCCGCGTGCCCTTATAAAAGAACAGCCAGAAGGATTGCCCATGCCGTCCACCGATCAGCCGGTCAACGCCGAGCGCCTGCTGCAGCGGATCACCGACGAACACGATTCCCTGCCGCGCCAGCTCAAGCGCATCGCCGCCTACATGAGCCAGCAAAGCGAGCGGATCATGCTCGACCGCATCAGCGACATCGCCCATGAGTGCGAAGTGCACCCGTCGGCCATCGTGCGCTTCTGCCAGCGCTTCGGCTTCAGCGGCTTCAGCGAGATGCAGGCGCTGTTCCGCGAGGCCTACACCCACAAGACCACGCCGGTGCAGAGCCACCAGAAACGCATCCGCACGCTGATCGCCGACAAGTCCCGGCCAACCACCGACAGCGACCTGGCCCGCGAATGCATCGCCGCCACCCTCTCCGGCATCGAACGGCTGGGCCTGGAACTGGACGACGCCGCGTTCGAAAAGGCCGTGGACCTGCTGGCCGGCGCCGACCACATTCACGTCATCGGCGTGCGCCGCTCCTTCGCCGCGGCCGACTACCTGGCCTACAACCTGCGCCACACCCAAAAGCGCATCCAGCTCATCTCCGGCCTGGGCGGCAGCTACCGCGAACAGATGCGCAGCGTGCGCGCCAACGACCTGGTGGTCGCCATCAGCTACACCCCCTACGCCAAGGAAACCCAGCACTGCCTGCGCCTGGCCCGGCAACAGCAGGCCAACACCCTGGTCATCACCGACAGCCACCTCTCGCCGCTGACCAAAGGCGCCGGTGCGGTGCTGCTGGTCAACGAGGGGCGTTCGTTCGCGTTCCGCTCGTTGAGCGCGACGTTGTGCCTGTGCCAGGCGTTGTTCATTGCGCTGGCGTACCGGTTGGGGTTGAAGGTGGAGGAGATGCAGGAGCAGGTGGGGTTTGAGGACTAGTGAGCAGGTGGCGAGTGCGGTGCACTCGCCGGTACACGAGCCCAGACCCGATGTCAGCGGTCTGTACCCATGATTTTGATGCCGGGAAGCATTAATGGCCCTGGGTCACCGCCGGGATCTGGCTCAAGCGGTTTGCCAGCTGCACCAGAAGGCTTGAGCGCCGCAATTTTGAAATGGATGCCTCGATATCCGATGGCGACAGGTTCCGCAAAGGCTTGCCGCAACGTGATGCCCAACGCCGATGACCGGACCACCGATCCGGTGACCCCGGGCAAGTCCGGCACGATCTGGCTGACCTTATCCCTCAACTGATCGTTAACCTGTGCCAACTCGGACTTGACCCGATCGATCTCGGCTTGCTTGGCCGGCGGTTTAGGCGGCGTTGAACCTTCTTTGGGGGGCTTGTCATCCTTGGGCTTCTCGGCTGCGGCGGCGGGCTTGGGATCCTCCGGTTTTGGCTTGGGATCCTCCGGCTTGGGCTTGGGCGCCTCCGCAGGTGCTTGAGGCTTCGTTGCCGCTTCCCCGGTCAACTTGCCCAGTTGTGCCTCAAGGGATTTTTTCTTGTCGCTCAAGTCGACCATCGCCAAAGTCACAGCCTTGAACGTGCCGCTCATACCCTCATCTGAGGTCACCACCACATCAAGGGCACGGGCCAAATAGACATCCGTGACAAACACCAGTATCGGGGCAGCGGCGTTTGCCGTTTTCATCTGAGTTGCCTGCAGTTGATCAGCCGCCTCGCGCATTCTGCGAAGATCATCTTCCGTGTAACGGGTGGACGTCTCTTCGTCGAATCGCTTTCTCGCCAGCAGATACCTGGCCCCATACGTTTCAGCGCTGGGAACCGAATACGAAACGCTGTATTGAGAACGGCGCCCAAACCCCAGGGCGGACGCGATGGCGCTGCTGGTAACGTTGACCCCGATGTCGCTCTCGGCCAGTGAGGCAAAGGTAAACCCAGGAAACGCCACCAGACTGTTGACCTGTGTGCCATCGATTTCCATGGGGATGAGCGCCCGGGCCTGCACCGAGCCGTTTCCCGAACCGTCGTCATAGGTGGCCAACGACGTGAACGTGTGTTTGCGCGCGGATTCGACAATCTGCGCATCGATATCGATGTAATCGAATTTCGTCGAAGCGAGGACGTAGTCGCCGGTGGAAAGTTTCTCGCCCGCCTTTGCCGCACGCGCAATAAACAGGTCACCCACTTCAACATTGCTACGGGGCGGATAGATCGCCTTGATACCCAGTTGCTCCGTATTGAGTGTCCAATTCTCGGCAACAACGCCCGGCTCGGGCTTTGAACTGCCACATCCGGTCAGTCCCATGCCCACAAGACACAACACCGTGAATCTATAACCGTACATGTCCCGCCCCCCTTGCTGTCCGTAAAGCACGACCTGATGCGTTCGCACCTTCCAAGGCCTCCACGTTCGCAAGGCCTTGGACTGCAAGGGACACATGCCGACAAGTACTGAATCAGTGGGTCTGAACTTGTCTGCTTTTACCATCCCTGGCCGATGCTGGCACTTTGACTATAGAACCGGAACCACCCCCGGCAAGGCCGGCGAAGCCCTTTATTTTCGGGTGTTTCATCCCCGTTACGGCATGCGGGTGTAGTCAACCGCCAGACCGAACCGCTACATTCGACACCCATAACAAACACCCAGGGAGCTGCACATGAAACTGATCGGAATGCTCGACTCACCCTATGTCCGCCGCGTGGCCATCTCCGCCCAGTGCCTGGGCATCGAGCTTGCGCACGAACCGGTGTCGGTGTTCCGCCATTTCGAGCGCTTCCAACAGATCAACCCGGTGGTCAAGGCCCCTACCCTGATCCTCGACGATGGCCAGACGCTGATCGACTCGACCCTGATCATCGACTACCTCGAAACCCTCTCCGGCCAATCCCTGCTGCCCGCCCACCCCGCCGCGCGCGTACGCGCCCTGCACCTCATCGGCCTGGGCCTGGCCGCGTGCGAAAAAGCCGTGCAGCTCTATTACGAACGCAACCTGCGCCCGGCGGAAATCCAGTACCAACCGTGGGTCGAGCGGGTCGAAGGCCAACTCGCCGCCGCCTTCACCGCCCTGGAGCTCGAACTGCAACGGCAACCGCTGCCCACCGACGGCGCACTGATGCAGGACGGCATCACCCTGGTCGTCGCCTGGAGCTTCACCGGCCTGGTGGTCCCCGACCAGATCGACGCCGCCCGCTTCCCGCACATCGCCCACTACACCGCGTACGCCGAAGGCCTCGACGCCTTCGCCCGCACGCCGATGAACTGACCATGAGCGCCCCCGCCCCCGCCGCCCCGGCGCTCAAGGAAATCTTCAACGCCGAACGCCTGCGGCACATCGCCGACGAGATGAGCGCCGTGTACCCGGCGTTCAACGCCAAGGCCTTCCTCAAGCAGGCCAACGACGGCCTCGCCGAGCTCTCGGTGATGCAACGCATGGCCCGCGTCAGCGAATGCCTGCACGCCGTGCTGCCGCTGAGCTATGAAGACTCGCTCGCCGTCCTGCGCGACCTCGCGCCCCGGCTCAACAGCGCCTTCGTCGGCATGACCCTGCCGCACTACGTCGCGAGCTACGGCGGCCACGCGTTCGACACCTCGCTGGACGCGCTCCACTACTTCACCGCGTTCGGCTCCTCCGAATTCGCCATCCGCCACTTCCTGCGCAGCGACCTGTCCCGCACCCTGGAACGCATGCACGACTGGGCCCGCGACGACAACCACCACGTCCGCCGCCTCGCCAGCGAAGGCAGCCGCCCGCGCCTGCCCTGGTCGTTCCGCCTCGAACCGGTGCAGGCCGACCCGCAACTGGCGGCCGGCATCCTCGACCGGCTCAAGGCCGACGACAGCCTCTACGTGCGCAAATCCGTGGCCAACCACCTCAACGACATCACCAAGGAACACCCGCACTGGGTGCTCGACACCGTAGAGGGCTGGTCGCTGGACAACAAACACACCGCCTGGATCGCCAAACACGCCCTGCGCAACCTGATCAAACAAGGCGACACCCGCGCCCTGAGCCTCATCGGCGCCGGCGCGAAGGCCGAGGTCGAGTTGCTGGACGTGAAGGTGGAACCGGCAGTGGTACGGCTGGGGGACACGATCACACTGTCGTTCACCGTAAAGTCCACCGTGCCCGAGGCACAGCGGTTGGTGATCGATTACGCGATCGACTACGTGAAGGCGAACGGCGGGACATCGCGCAAGGTGTTCAAGTTGAAGGGGTTGGATTTGGCGGGATTTGGGGAGGTTGAGGTGGTGCGGCGGCAGCAGATCAAGGATTTCACGACACGCAAGCATTATGCGGGGTGGCATGGGGTGGAGGTGATGGTGAATGGGGAGCGGTTGGGGGGTGG
>NZ_NEHZ01000023.1:0-97945 GCF_002112565.1 Pseudomonas sp. R25(2017) | reverse complement strand
GAGGAAGGGGCGAAATCTCCCACGGTCTGTACTGCGTCAACAGTCAGAATCCAGCCTAGTCCCTCCTCCTCCCTTCAAGTACCAGCATACAAGCCAGCCTGCCGGCGATGAGGGCCGGTCAGGCGCCGACGATCCCGCCGTCCTCACGGGTGATCGCCATCACCGACGAGCGGGGCTTGCCGTTGGGCAGGTGCTCGGGGAAGGTCGAGCCGCCGTTCTCGCCCGGATGCTGGATCCCCACGAACAGGGTCTTCTGGTCCGGCGAGAAGCTGATCCCGGTCACTTCGCAGCCGATCGGCCCGACCATGAACCGGCGGATCTCACCGGTGGCAGGGTCTGCGCAGAGCATCTGGTTGTTGCCCATCCCGGCGAAGTCGCCGGCGTTGCTCGAATCGCCGTCGGTGAGGATCCACAGGCGCCCGGCCTTGTCGAAGCCCAGCCCGTCGGGGCTGTTGAACATGTTCTGCGGGGTGATGTTGGAGGAGCCGGCCTTCGGCGTGCCGGCGTGCACGCCCGGGTTGCCGGCGACCACGAACAGGTCCCAGGCGAAGGTCTTGGACGCGTGGTCGTCGCGGTCGGTGCGCCAGCGCAGGATCTGCCCGTAGACGTTCTTCGCCCGCGGGTTCGGTCCGCCCACCGGCTGGCCGTCCTCGCCGCGCTTGGCGTTGTTGGTCAGGGTGCAGTAGACCTGGCCGTCCTTGGGGCTGACCACGATCCACTCCGGACGGTCCATGCGCGTGGCGCCGACCACGGTGGCGGCCATCCGCGCGTGGATCAGGACTTCGGCCTGGTCGGCGAAGCCGCTGCTGGCGTCGATGCCGTTCTTGCCGTGGGTCAGTTCGATCCACTGGCCCTGGCCTTTCGGATGGTCGGGGTTGCCGTCGCCGGCGTCGAACTTCGCCACGTACAGGGTGCCGTGGTCGAGCAGGTCGCGGTTGGCTTTCGGGTTGCGGTGGTTGATGCGGTCGCGGCTGACGAACTTGTAGATGAACTCGCCGCGCTCGTCGTCGCCCATGTACACCACGGCGCGGCCGTCGTCGGTTTCGGCCAGGGCGGCGTTCTCATGCTTGAAGCGGCCCAGGGCGGTGCGCTTGACCGGGGTCGACTGCGGGTCGAACGGGTCGATCTCCACCACCCAGCCGTGACGGTTGAGTTCGTTGGGGTTCTTGGCCATGTCGAAGCGCGGGTCGTACGGGTGCCAGTTGATCTCGCGGCTGGCGGCGGACACGCCGTAGCGCTTCTGCGCCGCATCGAACTGTTGCTGGGCGTTGCTGCTGCCGAAGCAGTCGGTGAAGTTCTCTTCGCAGGTCAGGTAGGTGCCCCACGGGGTCTTGCCGTTGGCGCAGTTCTGGAAGGTGCCGAGGACTTTCTTGCCGTGCTTGTCGGCGCTGGTCTTCATCAGTTCATGGCCGGCGGCCGGGCCGCTGATGCGCAGCGGCGAGTTGCCGTGGATGCGTCGGTTGTAGCGCGAGCCCTGGACGAACTGCCACTGGCCGTTCCTGCGCTGCACCTCGATCACCGACACGCCTTCGCAGGCCAGGGCCTTGCGCACGTCCTCGGCCGACTGCGGCAGGCCGCCGTGGGGGTAGAGGTAGCGGTAGTTGGTGTATTCGTTGTTGATCGCCATCAGCGCGCGATTCTTGTCGCCGGGGAATTCGAACAGGCTCATGCCGTCGTTGTTGTCGCCGAACTGCACTTCCTGCGCAGCGGCGGTGCCGTTGCCGCTCGGATCGAAGGCCGGGCCGTTCTTGTGCAGGGGCTGGCCCCAGCTGATCAGCACCGACGAGGTGTAGCCCTTGGGCAGGCTGATGCTGTCGGCGGTGGCGGCGGGAATGCTGTCGAAGCCCAGCAGTCGGCTGTTGCCGGCGCTGACGCCGGCGGCCAGGACGCTGCGGCTCAGCAGGTTGCCGCCGAGGAACATCGCCGCGCCGCACAGCGCGCCAGCACTGATGAAACCGCGGCGGCTGAGGCCGACCATTTTCTCGAGGTCGGTGGATTGGTTTTCTTCTAATAGGCTCACATCAGGCTCCCTGCTTGGTTTTGGCAGCCACCTTAATGTGGGTCGATGACGCTTTCGTTGCAGGTGCCGGTCAGAGCGGCGTGCCGATCAGCACATTGGAGGGCGAGAACTGCACGCGCACCGGCCGGCCCGGGCCCAGGCCGCGGGTGCGCAGCTCCAGCGGTTCGGCCAGGGCGCAGAGGGTCTGGCCGTTGGGCAGGACGATGCGCACTTCGCTGGGGCCGTCCTCGGCGTCGAGGATCGCTTCGAGGGTGCCGTCCAGAAGATTGTGACCGGGTGTTGCAGGCTGATCCTTGCCCAGCAGTTCGAGCCAGCCGGCCTTGATCAACGCTACCACGCCGGTGCCCGGCTCAAGCTCCAGGTGCACGGTGCTGTCGTGGGTGATCTGCGCCGCGATGCAGAGGTGCTCGGCCAGTTGCAGGCGGATCAGGTCGTTGCGGCCCTGACCTTCGATGGCCACGACCTTGCCGTGCAACTGGTTGCGGGCGCTAGTGCGCAGCATCAGCCGGCCGAGCAGGTCCAGGTCGCTGGCGTCCTCGGCGGCTTCCAGCACCTGGGCCTGCAGGGCCTGGAGCTTCTGGTACAGGCGCAGCACCCGTTCGCCCTCTTCGGACAGCTTCGCCCCGCCGCCGCCCTTGCCGCCCACGGCCCGTTCCACCAGCGGCTTCTGCGCCAGGTTGTTCAGTTCGTCGATGGCGTCCCAGGCGGCTTTGTAGCTCAGGCCGGCACTCTTGGCGGCGCGGGTGATCGAGCCCTGTTCGGCGATGTGTTGCAGCAGGGCGATGCGCTGCGGGCGACGGGCGATGTGCTGGGACAACAGGGTGGGCAGGGACATGGCGGTGGCTTTGAACTCGGCTGATGGGGTGTGAAGTTGGCGGCTTGCGCCACCGGAGTCAAGCCAGGCGCAGCGCCTGGCAGGCTCGCGCCTACCGGGGATCGGGCTTCGGCGTGCGCGCCAGGCAGTAGACGTCCACCCGCGCGGCCCCGGCATTGCGCAACAGCCGGGCGAGGGCCTGGGCGGTGGCGCCGGTGGTCAGCACGTCATCGACCAGCGCCAGGTGCCGCCCCTTGACCGCTGCGTCCGGCGCCAGGGCAAACGCCGTGCGCAGGTTGCGTTTGCGCGCTTTCGCGTCGAGGGCCTGCTGGGCGTCGGTGTCGAGGACTCGCTGCAGTATGTCGTCCTCGCTAGGCAGCCCGAGCCGCTCGCCCAGCCAGCGGGCGAGCATCTGCGCTTGGTTGAACCCTCGTCGGCGCAAGCGCTGGCGTGCCAGCGGCACGGGCAACAGGGCGTCCGGGCGCGGCAGGCCCTCATCGAAGCGATAGTGCAGGAACTGGCCGAGAACGTCGGCGAGCAGGTGGCCGAGCGGCCATTTGGCGTTGTGTTTGAAGCGCGTGATCAGGCTGTCCACCGGAAAGCCGTAGGCCCAGGGCACGGCGACCTGTTCGAACGCCGGCGGATCCTTCAGGCAGTCGCCGCAGGTCAGGCCGGGCGCCGGCAAGGGCAGGGCGCAGGTCAGGCACTGATCGCCCAGCCATGGCAACTCGGTTTCGCAGGCCGGGCACAGGGGTGTTTCGGCGTCTGCCGGCTCATCGCAGAGTAGGCAGGTCTGATTGTTTTTTAACCAGATGTAAACCGGCCAATTGACATGTGGTTGACAGTGCATCGCTCTTCCTTAAATATGGCGAACATCCGTGTCGCGCCTGTGGGTATTCCATTGCCTGCGGCGCCAGCCAAGCATAACCAAGGAAACGCCCATGAGCGCGAGCACCACTGCCACCCTGCGTCACGATTGGTCTTTGGCCGAAGTCAAAGCGCTGTTCGTCCAGCCGTTCAACGACCTGCTGTTCCAGGCGCAGACCGTGCACCGCGCGCATTTCGACGCGAACCGCGTCCAGGTGTCCACCCTGCTGTCGATCAAGACCGGCGCCTGCCCGGAAGACTGCAAGTACTGCCCGCAGTCCGGCCACTACAACACCGGGCTGGAAAAAGAAAAACTGATGGAAGTGCAGAAGGTGCTGGAAGAGGCCGCCCGCGCCAAAGCCATCGGCTCCACCCGCTTCTGCATGGGCGCGGCCTGGAAGCACCCGTCGGCCAAGGACATGCCTTACGTGCTGAAGATGGTCGAGGGCGTGAAGGCCCTGGGCCTGGAAACCTGCATGACCCTGGGCCGTCTCGACCAGGAGCAGACCCAGGCCCTGGCCAAGGCCGGTCTGGACTACTACAACCACAACCTCGACACCTCGCCCGAGTTCTACGGCAGCATCATCACCACCCGCACCTACAGCGAGCGCCTGCAGACCCTGGCCTATGTGCGCGATGCGGGCATGAAGATCTGCTCCGGCGGCATCCTCGGCATGGGCGAATCCCTCGACGACCGCGCCAACCTGCTGATCCAGCTCGCCAACCTGCCGGAGCACCCGGAATCGGTGCCGATCAACATGCTGGTGAAAGTCGCCGGCACGCCGCTGGAGAACGCCGAAGACGTCGACCCGTTCGACTTCATCCGCATGCTGGCCGTGGCCCGGATCCTGATGCCCAAGTCCCATGTGCGCCTGTCCGCCGGCCGTGAGGCGATGAACGAGCAGATGCAGGCCCTGGCGTTCTTCGCCGGCGCCAACTCGATTTTCTACGGCGAGAAACTGCTGACCACCGCCAACCCGCAGGCCGACAAGGACATGCGCCTGTTCGCTCGCCTGGGCATCCAGCCTGAGGCCCGCGAAGAGCATTCCGATGAGGTGCATCAGGCCGCCATCGAGCAGGCCCTGGTGGAGCAGAAGAGCAGCGAGCAGTTCTACAACGCCGCCGTCTGAAGTTCGCGCGCATTCCCCTGAAGGAATGCACAAGACCTGCGGGAGCGGACTTGCCCGCGAGAGCGGAGCGTCAGGCAGCCTCAATGCCGGACGCGCCGCTATCGCGGGCAGCCCCGCCGCAGGGGATCCGAGTCAATTGAAAGCCGAGGCCTGCATGTCTTTCGATCTCGCCGCACGCCTTGCCGCCCGCCGTGCCGAAAACCTCTATCGTCAGCGCCCCCTGCTCGAAAGCCCGCAAGGGCCGCAAGTGGTGGTCGACGGCCAGCCGTTGCTGGCGTTCTGCAGCAACGACTACCTGGGCCTGGCCAATCATCCGCAGGTGATCGAAGCCTGGCGCGCCGGCGCCGAACGCTGGGGCGTGGGCGGCGGTGCTTCGCATCTGGTGATCGGCCACAGCGGCCCGCACCATGCCCTCGAGGAAGCCTTGGCCGAATTCACCGGCCGGCCGAGGGCATTGCTGTTCACCACCGGTTACATGGCCAACTTGGGCGCAGTGACGGCGCTGCTCGGCCAGGGTGACACGGTGCTGGAGGATCGCCTCAACCACGCCTCGCTGCTGGATGCCGGGCTGCTGTCCGGCGCACGGTTCAGCCGCTACCTGCACAACGACGCCGAGAGCCTGGCCAAGCGTCTGGAGAAGGCCACCGGCAACACGCTGGTGGTCACCGACGGCGTGTTCAGCATGGACGGCGACCTGGCCGACCTGCCCGCGCTGGCCCGTGAAGCGAAGGCCAAAGGCGCGTGGCTGATGGTCGACGACGCCCACGGCTTCGGCCCGCTGGGCGCCAACGGCGGCGGGATCGTCGAGCATTTCGGCTTGAGCCCGGACGACGTGCCGGTGCTGGTCGGCACCCTGGGCAAGGCGTTCGGCACCGCCGGCGCGTTCGTCGCCGGCAGCGAAGAGCTGATCGAGAGCCTGATCCAGTTCGCCCGCCCGTACATCTACACCACCAGCCAGCCGCCGGCGCTGGCCTGCGCGACCCTGAAAAGCCTGGAGCTGCTGCGGAGCGAACATTGGCGGCGCGAGCATCTGCAGACGCTGATCCGCCGCTTCCGCCAGGGCGCGGAGCAGATCGGCCTGGAACTGATGGACAGCTTCACGCCGATCCAGCCGATCCTGATCGGCGACGCCGGGCGCGCGGTGCGCCTGTCGCAGATGCTGCGCGAACGCGGGTTGATGGTCACGGCGATCCGTCCGCCGACCGTGCCGGCCGGCAGCGCGAGGCTGCGGGTGACGCTCACCGCCGCCCACAGCGAAGCTCAGGTGCAGCAATTGTTGGACGGTCTGGCCGATTGCTGTGCCCGACTGGCCTTGGAGCCGAACCATGCGTGACCGACTGATCCTGTTGCCCGGCTGGGGGCTGGGCGCATCGCCGCTGGAGCCGCTGGCCGCCAAGCTGCGCGGGCTCGACGAACACCTGAAGGTCGAGATCGAGCCGTTGCCGGCGCTGGACTCCGGCGACCCGCAAGACTGGCTGGATGAACTCGACCGACGCCTTCCCCAGGACGCCTGGCTCGGCGGCTGGTCGCTGGGCGGCATGCTCGCCAGCGAGCTGGCGGCGCGGCGCGGCGAACATTGCTGCGGCTTGCTGACCTTGGCGAGCAACCCGTCCTTTGTCGTGCGCGAGCAATGGCCGAGCGCGATGGCGCAGGACACCTTTGAGGCGTTTCTGGCCGGGTGCCGCGCCGATCCGCAGGCGACCCTCAAGCGTTTCTCGCTGTTGTGCGCCCAGGGCGCGCAAGACCCGCGCGGCGTGTCGCGGCAGTTGCTCGGCGGTGCGCCGGAGCCATCGCCGGCCGCGCTGACGGCCGGGCTGCAGGTGCTGGCCGGGCTCGACACGCGCGCTGCCTTGCAGGCCTTTCACGGGCCGCAACTGCACCTGTTCGCCGGTCTCGACGGGTTGGTGCCGGCCGAGGCGGCAGGCGAACTGTTCGCGTTGATCGCGGATGTCGAGGTCGGTCTGGTCGAGCAGGCCAGCCATGCATTCCCGCTGGAGAACCCCGAGGGGGTGGCGGGCGCGATCCAGGCTTTTCTACATGAGTGCGGTGATGACTGAATGGTCCAGCGCTGCACCCGGCGGCTTGCCAGACAAGCGCCAGGTGGCGGCTTCCTTTTCCCGGGCGGCGGGCAGCTACGACAGCGTCGCCGAGTTGCAGCGCGATGTCGGCAACCAGTTGATGCAGCGCTTGCCTGAGGGCTTCGTGCCGTCCCGCTGGCTTGACCTGGGCTGCGGCACCGGGCATTTCACCCGTGCCCTGGCCGCACGTTTCGACGCCGGCCAGGGGCTGGCCCTGGACATCGCCGAAGGCATGCTCAATCACGCCCGTCCTTTGGGCGGTGCCGACTACTTCGTGGCGGGCGATGCCGAGCGTCTGCCCCTGCGGGATTCGACCTGCGACCTGGTGTACTCCAGCCTGGCGGTGCAGTGGTGCGCCGACTTCGGGGCGGTGCTGGCCGAGGCGTCGCGGGTGCTGAAACCGGGCGGAATCTTCGCGTTTGCTAGTCTTTGCACAGGGACGCTGTACGAACTGCGCGACAGTTGGCGTCAGGTCGATGGCCTGGTGCATGTCAACCGGTTCCGCGAGTTCGAGCGGTACGGGCAATTGTGCGCGGCCAGCGGCTTGCGCACGGTCGGCCTGGAAAACCGGCCCCATGTGCTGCACTACCCGGACGTGCGCAGCCTGACCCATGAACTCAAGGCCTTGGGCGCGCACAACCTCAACCCCGGCCGGCCCGGCGGGCTGACCGGGCGGGCACGGATTCTCGGGTTGGTCGAGGCGTACGAACGGTTTCGGCAGGCACAGGGACTGCCGGCGACTTATCAAGTGGTCTATGCCGTGTTGGAGAAACCCTTATGAGCGCAGCCTATTTCATCACCGGAACCGACACCGACGTCGGCAAGACCACCGTGGCCGCCGGCTTGCTGCATGCCGCGCGGTCGGCAGGGCTGAGCACCGCGGCAGGCAAACCGGTGGCCTCCGGTTGCGTGGTGACGCCCAAGGGCCTGCGCAATTCGGATGCGCTGGCGTTGCAGGCCGAGTGTTCGTTGCCGCTGTCGTATCAGCAGGTCAACCCGGTCGCTTTCGAGCCGGCCATCGCACCGCATCTGGCGGCGCGGGAAGCGGGCGTCGCGTTGACCGTGCAGTCGCTGCTGGCGCCGATGCGCGAGATTCTGGCGCTGAACGCCGATTTCACCCTGATCGAAGGCGCGGGCGGCTGGCGGGTGCCGTTGGCGGACCAGGACAATCTGTCGGATCTGGCGATCGCCTTGCAGTTGCCGGTGATCCTGGTGGTCGGCGTGCGCCTGGGGTGCATCAGCCACGCGCTGCTGACCGCCGAAGCGATCGCACGGGACGGGCTGCAGCTGGCGGGTTGGGTGGCGAACATCATCGATCCGAAGACCTCGCGGCTGGAGGAGAACCTGGCGACGCTGGCCGAGCGGATCCCGGCGCCGTGCCTGGGCCGGGTGCCGAAGCTCAAGCCGGCCAGCGCCGAGGCGGTGGCTGGGCACCTGCACCTGGATCTGCTCGACTGAGCGGTTCGAAACGCGGCTTTTGCCTATGACAAGGCAGTGTGCCATTAGTGTTTTTGACGGGCGTTTTTCGGGCGGCTCTGGTTCAATGGTCGCCATTGATCCTTCCCAGGGACGAGAGCTCCATGGAAATTTCCGGAAATACCGCTTTCTATGCCGGGCTGAGCACCATTCAGACCGGGCAGAACCGCGTCGATCAGGCGGCCAGCCAGATCGCCGGCAACACCATCGAACGTGCCGCCACCAGCCAGTCGTCGGAGCTGCAGGTCGAGCGCTTGCGCGGCGTTGACCGCAGCCAGCAATCGGATCTGGCCAGCAACATGGTCGAGATGGCCCAAGGCAAATTCCAGGCGGAACTGGGCGTGAAGGTCGCCAAGGCTTCCGATGAAGTGCTCGGTACGCTGATCGACACCTACGCCTGATTTTTTTGTTGCCCCGCTTTGCCCGACGCCGCGACCTGTTCGCGGCGTTTTCGTTGTAAGTCCTTCTTCCTCAACTAATCTTTTTTCATCCTGCGTGCATTCGCCCGGTGCGCGGCGCACGGCTGCGTCCGGCGTTCGCCGATCACCATGACAAACGGCCAGAGATCGACGCTTGACAAGATTTCGGCGTAAACGTATGTTTCAAACAACTGTTTGACCGTCACAACAAATCTACGCGGTCGTTCATTCCCGGTTACATCAGCAGAGGTTTATCGCTATGCCTGACTACAAGGCCCCCTTGCGTGATATTCGCTTCGTACGTGACGAACTGCTCGGCTACGAGGCGCACTATCAGAGCCTTCCGGCCTGCGCCGAAGCAACGCCGGACATGGTTGACGCCATTCTCGAAGAGGGCGCCAAGTTCTGTGAGCAGGTGCTGGCACCGCTGAACCGCGTGGGTGACACCGAAGGCTGCACCTGGAGCGAGTCCGGCGTGAAAACCCCGACCGGCTTCAAAGAGGCCTACAAGCAATTCGTCGAAGGCGGCTGGCCGAGCCTGGCCCACGACGTCGAGCACGGCGGCCAGGGCCTGCCGGAATCGCTGGGCCTGGCGGTCAGCGAAATGGTCGGCGAAGCCAACTGGTCGTGGGGCATGTACCCGGGCCTGTCGCACGGCGCGATGAACACCATCTCCGAGCACGGCACCCCCGAGCAGCAAGAGGCCTACCTGACCAAACTGGTCTCCGGCGAGTGGACCGGCACCATGTGCCTGACCGAGCCGCACTGCGGCACTGACCTCGGCATGCTGCGCACCAAGGCCGAACCTCAGGCCGACGGTTCCTACAAAGTCACCGGCACCAAGATCTTCATCTCGGCCGGTGAACACGACATGGCCGACAACATCGTCCACATCGTGCTGGCCCGCCTGCCGGACGCTCCGGCCGGCACCAAAGGCATTTCCCTGTTCATCGTGCCGAAGTTCCTGCCGAACGCCGACGGCACCGTCGGTGCCCGCAACGCTGTGGCCTGCGGTTCGATCGAACACAAGATGGGCATCCACGGCAACGCCACCTGCGTGATGAACTTCGACGGCGCCACCGGTTTCCTGATCGGCCCGGCGAACAAAGGCCTCAACTGCATGTTCACCTTCATGAACACCGCACGTCTGGGCACCGCGCTGCAAGGCCTGGCCCACGCCGAGATCGGCTTCCAGGGCGGCCTGAAGTACGCTCGCGACCGTCTGCAGATGCGTTCCCTGACCGGCCCGAAAGCGCCGGACAAGGCCGCTGACCCGATCATCGTGCACCCTGACGTGCGCCGCATGCTGCTGACCATGAAGGCGTTCGCCGAAGGCAACCGCGCGATGGTGTACTTCACCGCCAAGCAGGTCGACATCGTCAAGTACGGCGTGGACGAAGAAGAGAAGAAGAAGGCCGACGCACTGCTGGCCTTCATGACCCCGATCGCCAAGGCGTTCATGACCGAAGTCGGCTTCGAGTCCGCCAACCACGGCGTGCAGATCTACGGCGGCCACGGCTTCATCGCCGAGTGGGGCATGGAGCAGAACGTTCGCGACAGCCGCATTTCGATGCTGTACGAAGGCACCACCGGCATCCAGGCCCTGGACCTGCTGGGCCGCAAAGTGCTGATGACCCAAGGCGAGGCCCTCAAAGGCTTCACCAAGATCGTCCACAAGTTCTGCCAGGCCAACGAAGGCAACGAAGCGGTCAAAGAGTTCGTCGGCCCGCTGGCCGCACTGAACAAAGAGTGGGGCGAACTGACCATGAAGGTCGGCATGGCCGCCATGAAAGACCGCGAAGAAGTCGGCGCGGCGTCGGTGGACTACCTGATGTACTCCGGTTACGCCTGCCTGGCCTACTTCTGGGCCGACATGGCCCGCCTGGCCGCCGAGAAACTGGCCGCCGGCACCACCGACGAGGCGTTCTACACCGCCAAGCTGCAGACCGCGCGCTTCTACTTCCAGCGCCTGCTGCCGCGTACCCGCACCCACGTGGCGGCCATGCTGTCGGGCGCGAACAACCTGATGGACATGAAAGAAGAAGACTTCGCCCTGGGCTACTGAGCCTCGGCGCTGTCCGCTTGAAGACCGCTGCCCCCTGTGGGGCAGCGGTTTTTTTTGCGCTCGGTTTTCCCCGATATCGGGGCAGGTTCCCCACTGGCCGTGGTGCAGGCCAATGGGGAAGCTTTGTGTTTATTGATTCCAAATGTTTCAGAAACGAGTGGCAAATTAATTGCACCGCGCCTGTCAACCGGCGCTGACGAGAACTGCCTGCTCATAGAAGCATCACGCCCGGCCACTTGAACACAACCGTCAGGGTGAAGCCTATGAACATCAGTCGACCCGTTCGTTTGACCTTCTGGATCCCGTTCGCGCTGTGCGCCCACGGCGCCATGGCCGCCGATCCGGCGGAAGTGGATCCGCCGGTTCCGGAAGTCCCCAGCCTGCAATCCCTGCGCGGCATGCTGCCGCCGGATCCTTCGGGCACTGAGGGCGGACGTAAGGTCGACCTGATGACCGACTACGTGCTCAACCGCCAGGCGGCGATCCTGCTGGGCAAGGCGCTGTTCTGGGACATGGAGATCGGCAGCGACGGCGCCACCGCCTGCGCTTCGTGCCATTACCACGCGGGCGTCGACCACCGCATCACCAACCAGCTCAACCCCGGCCAGGCGCACACCGACCCCAACGTCGCGTCGATCTTCAACAAGCCGTTCGTGGCCTCCAACATTCCGGGGGACGTGGCGTCCTACGCCACCCTGTCCGGCGGCAAGGGCGGCCCGAACTACACGCTGAAGAAAACCGACTTTCCGACCCATGTGCTGAGCAATCCCCTGGAGCGCAACTCGCCCATCGTGTATTCGACGGACGACGTGGTCGGCTCCCAGGGCGTGTTCGACGCCAACTTCGTCAAGCCCAACCAGGCGCGGTTCGACAAGTGCACCCAGCAGCCGGACGGCATCTTCCAGATCGGCGGCGTCAACGTGCGCCGCAGCACCGGGCGCAACGCGCCGTCGGTGATCAACGCGGCCTTCAACGTGCGCAACTTCTGGGACGGCCGGGCCAACAACGTGTTCAACGGCTTCTCGCCGTTCGGCAACCGCGACCCGGACGCGGGCATCTACGTCACCGCCGGCAGCAGCGGCGTGGCGCAGAAAGTGAGGCTGGCGCTCAACGACGCGTCCGCCGCCTCCCAGGCCGTGGGCCCGCCCGGCAGTGCGGTGGAGATGTCCTGCGGCGGCCGCACCTTCGCCGACATCGGCCGGCGCATGCTCGACACGCTGATGCTCAAGCAGCAGCGGATCTCGTCCACCGACTCGGTGCTGGCGCCGGTGTCCGGCGCGCGCCGTCCGACCTACCGCGAGCTGATCAAGAACGCCTTCCAGCCGCGCCTGTGGAACGCCACGCAGAACGTGTTGGTGGGTGGTGCGCCGTATACGCAGATGGAGGCCAACTTTCCGCTGTTCTTCGGGTTGGCGATCCAGATGTACGAAGCCACGCTGGTGTCCGATCAGGCGCCGATCGACGCCTACCTGCAAGGCGACACGACGGCGATGAACGCCCAGCAGGTCGAAGGCATGAACCTGTTCCTCGGCAAGGGCAAATGCGTCAACTGCCACGGCGGCCCCGAGTTGACCAACGCCGCCAGCCGCCTGCTGATGCACCCGCGTGAACGCATCGAGCGGATGGTGATGGCGGACAACCTGACCACCCTCTACGACAACGGCTTCTACAACACCGGCGTGCGGCCGACGGCGGAAGACCTGGCCTTGGGCGGATCGGACGCGTGGGGCAATCCTTGGTCGTTCACCCGCCAGTACAACACCGTGCTGCAGGGCGGGCAGATTCCCGACCCGCTGAATGTCGATGTGTGCACCTTCGAGGCGCCGCTCAGCGCCGCGATCCCGTGCGACGCCACGCTCAAGCCGAACGTCGGTTTCCGCGATTCGGTCGACGGCGCCTTCAAGACGCCGACCCTGCGCAACATCGCGCTCACCGGGCCGTACTTCCACAACGGCAGCCGCGCGACGCTCAAGCAAGTGATGGAGTTCTACAACCGCGGCG
Organism: Pseudomonas sp. R25(2017); assembly: GCF_002112565.1. Taxonomy (NCBI): domain Bacteria; kingdom Pseudomonadati; phylum Pseudomonadota; class Gammaproteobacteria; order Pseudomonadales; family Pseudomonadaceae; genus Pseudomonas; species Pseudomonas sp. R25(2017). The sequence goes on along the minus strand of NZ_NEHZ01000023.1, from coordinate 85,075 downwards.
GCGACCGGCGCGGCGAGGACGCCAACAACACCAGCGGTTTCGAGCACCCGGCGGTGAACCAGCACAACACCTCCAACCTCGACCCGGACATGACCGCGCTGAACCTGACGCCGGACGAGGTCGACGCGCTGGTGAAATTCATGGAAGTGGCCCTGACCGACCCGCGCGTCGCCTGGGAGCGGGCGCCGTTCGATCATCCGTCGCTGGTGCTCCCGCAGGGCCACGTCGGTGACGTGAACGCCGTGACCCAGCGGCCCGCCAGTCCGAAGGTGACGACCCGCCAGGCGGCGGACGCGACGATCAGCCTCAAGCCCTACGGCGCCGAAGGCCGGCGGCCGGAAGAAGGGCCGTTGCTGCCGTTCTACAACGATCTGTGAGGGAGATTGGCCAGCATGGCCACCAGGAATGGTGGCCATGCTGGCCCGCACGTCCGGCCGTTGTAAAAAACCTGAGTCCTGCGCTCAGAAATCGAGGGTTTCGGCCGTTAAAGAGACTGGCTGTGATGTGGATCACATTGTGTGTGCCCATCAGTCCACATTGCAGGCACAATGATATCTCTTTGCTATGACGGGTCGGAGCTTTACCCTTGCCGCGTTCTTCTGCTGTACGTTTCAGTCATTTCCTACCTTCACTGCTGTTGTTGCTCGCGGGGTTGGCGGCTGCGTACGTCAAAGACCTCAACGTGTTCTTCACTTCGCTGTTCAACGTGCTGCCGACCCTGGTGCTGTTGCTGGGCGGTTCGTACTGTGCGGTCTACCGTCGCCAGCGCGAACTGTTCCTGATGGTCACCGTGTACATCGCCTACTTTCTGCTCGACACCCAGACCGACTATTACCGCGACAACGGCCGGGTGCGCGAGGACGCGGCGGTGGTGTTCCATCTGGTCTGCCTGCTGCTGCCGCTGCTGTTCGGCCTGTTCGCCGCCTGGCAGGAGCGCACTCACCTGTTCCAGGACATGGTGGCGCGGTTCGCCGTGCTGCTTGCCTTCGGCAGCGTGGCGTTGGGCCTGGAGCAGAGTTATCCCCAGGCGCTGCTGATGTGGCTGTCGGAAATCCGCTGGCCGGCGCTGCACGGCGCGTGGATGAGCCTGATCCAGCTGTCGTACCCGGTGTTCCTGTCGGCCTTCCTGCTGCTGGCCTGGCAGTACTGGCGCAACCCGCGTCCGCTGCACGCCGCGCAGCTGGTGGGGTTGCTGGGCGTGTTCTGGATGTTGCCCAAGACCTTCATCCTGCCGTTCACCCTGAACATCATGTGCAGCCAGGTGATGCTGATGATCGCCGCCGCCGTTGCGCACGAGGCGTACCAGATGGCGTTCCGCGACGAGCTGACCGGCCTGCCCGGGCGCCGTGCGCTGAACGAGCGGATGCAGCGCCTGGGCCGCAACTATGTGCTGGCGATGACCGACGTCGACCACTTCAAGAAATTCAACGACACCCATGGCCACGACGTGGGCGACCAGGTGCTGCGGCTGGTGGCCAGCAAACTGTCGAAAGTCACCGGCGGCGGCCGGGCCTACCGCTACGGCGGCGAGGAGTTCGCCGTGGTGTTCGCCGGCAAGACCCTGGAGGAATGCCTGCCGCACCTGGAGCTCATCCGCGAGGCGATCGCCTCCTACAACATCCAGTTGCGCAACCAGGAGAACCGCCCCCAGGACGACCACCAGGGGCGTCAGCGCCGCGGCGGTTCCGGGGCGTCCAGCGTGTCGGTCACGATCAGCATCGGGGCGGCCGAACGCCTGGAGCAGCGTACGCCGGAAGAGGTGCTCAAATCCGCCGACCAGGCGCTCTACAGCGCCAAGGGCGCTGGGCGCAACTGCGTGATGGCGTTCGGGCAGATCCGCCGCGGCGCGGTGCGCACGGAGAATGCTGCGGGCTGACTGATGACGGCGCATTCAGCGCCTGTACATTGATTGTGGGGGCAGGGCGGCCGGCGGTAGGTTGAGGGCAAACCGCTGAAGGAGAAGCACCATGCCCGAGTACAAGGCCCCCTTGCGCGACATGCGCTTTCTGATCGACCACGTCTTCGGTTTCCATGCCCACTACGCGGCCCTCGGCGCCCACGACGCCAGCCCGGACATGGTGCATGCGATCCTCGAAGAGGGTGCGAAATTCTGTGAGAACGTGCTGGCGCCGCTCAACCGCAGCGGCGACGAAGAAGGCTGCCGTTTCGACAACGGAACGGTGACGACGCCCACAGGGTTCAAGCAAGCGTTCGCGCAGTACGTCGAAGGCGGCTGGCACGGGCTGGCGGCGGATCCGGCCTACGGCGGCCAGGGCCTGCCGAGCTCGCTGGGGCTGGCGGTCAGCGAGATGGTCGCCTCCAGCAACACCTCCTGGGGCATGTACCCGGGCCTGACCCACGGCGCCATGTCGGCGATCCACGCCCACGGCAGCGACGCACAGAAACAGACCTACCTGAACCCGCTCACCGCCGGCCGCTGGACCGGCACCATGTGCTTGACCGAAGCCCACTGCGGCACGGACCTGGGCCTGATCAAGACCCGCGCCGTGCCCCAGGCCGACGGCAGTTACGCGGTCACCGGCAGCAAGATCTTCATCTCCGCCGGCGAGCACGACATGAGCGCCAACATCATCCATCTGGTGCTGGCCAAGCTGCCGGACGCGCCGGCCGGCACCAAGGGCATTTCGCTGTTCATCGTGCCCAAGTTCCTGCCTGATGCGGCGGGGGAGGCGGGCGAGCGCAACGGTGTGACCTGCGGCTCCATCGAACACAAGATGGGCATCAAGGGGTCGGCCACCTGCGTGATGAACTTCGACGGGGCCAAAGGCTTTCTGATCGGCGAGCCGAACAAGGGCCTGAACTGCATGTTCACCATGATGAACCACGCGCGGCTCGGCACCGGCATGCAAGGCCTGTGTCTGGGAGAGGCGAGCTTCCAAGGCGCGGTCCGCTACGCCAACGACCGCTTGCAGATGCGCTCGCTGACCGGCGCCAAGGCACCGGACAGGCCGGCCGACCCGATCATCGTCCACCCGGACGTGCGGCGGATGCTGCTGACCATGAAAGCCTTCAACGAAGGCAACCGCGCCTTGACCTACTTCACCGCGCAGATGCTCGACATCGCCCACCTGAGCCGGGACGAGGCCGCCCGCCGCGAGGCAGAGGACCTGTTGGCGTTCCTCACGCCGATCTGCAAGGCGTTCATGACCGAGACCGGGCTGGAGGTGACCAACCACGGCATGCAGGTGTTCGGCGGCCACGGCTTCATCCGCGAATGGGGCATGGAGCAACTGGTGCGGGACTGCCGGATCGCGCCGATCTACGAAGGCACCAACGGCATCCAGGCGCTGGACCTGCTCGGGCGCAAGGTGCTCGGCAGCCAGGGCAAGCTGCTGCGCGGATTCACCCGGATCGTGCACAAGTTCTGTCAAGCGCACGCCGGCCATGCGCAGTTGGGCGGGTTCGTTGCGCAGCTCGATCAGCTCAACCGACAGTGGGGCGAATTGACTCTGCTGGTCGGCGGCGCGGCGATGAAGAACCCGGACGAGGTGGGTGCCGCGTCGGTGGACTATCTGATGTACAGCGGCTACATCGTCCTGGCTTACCTGTGGCTGCGCATGGCCCAGGTGGCCCAGGCGCAACTGGAGGCGGGCGAGGGCGACGGCGATTTCTGCCGGGGCAAGCTGGCCACCTGCGAGTTCTATTTCAAGCGCCTGCTGCCGCGCACCGCCGCTCATCGGGCTGCGGTCGAGGCGGGCAGCGATTGCCTGATGAAGCTGCCGGCGGAGCTGTTCTCGCTCTGACATCTCCTGTGGTTTGCTCCCGCTCGAGTGCGCAGCGCTGACTTTGGGTCGGCTGCGCTGTCGGCGGGAGCAAGCGCCCTCGCCACAAGGCCTTCACGTGCGGAATGCGGTGACCAAAAATTACATAATGGTCATCTGTTGACCCTATGTGTCGCAAAAGTTGTTGATGTACACTCCGGCTCAACGAAACCACCACTCCACGAATCACCTGTTTAGATCTGCGAGGTTTGCCATGGCTGACTACAAAGCGCCGCTGCGCGATATGCGCTTCGTCCTCAATGAAGTGTTCGAGGTCGCCAAGCTCTGGGCCGAACTGCCGGCGCTGGCCGAGACCGTCGACGCCGAGACCGTCGAAGCGATTCTCGAAGAGGCCGGCAAGGTCACCAGCAAAAGCATCGCGCCCCTGAGCCGGGCCGCCGACGAAGAAGGCTGCCGTTGGGCCGACGGTGCCGTCACCACGCCGGCCGGTTTCCCGCAGGCTTATCAGACCTACGCCGAAGGCGGCTGGGTCGGCGTCGGCGGCGATCCGGCCTACGGCGGCATGGGCATGCCCAAGGCCGTGTCGGCCCAGGTCGAGGAAATGGTCAACTCCGCCAGCCTGGCGTTCGGCCTGTACCCGATGCTGACCGCCGGCGCCTGCCTGTCGATCAACGCCCACGCCAGCGAAGAGCTGAAGGCCGCGTACCTGCCGAACATGTACGCCGGGGTCTGGGCCGGTTCCATGTGCCTGACCGAGCCGCACGCCGGCACGGACCTGGGCATCATCCGCACCAAGGCCGAGCCTCAGGCCGACGGCACCTACAAGGTCAGCGGCACCAAGATCTTCATCACCGGCGGCGAGCACGACCTGACCGAGAACATCATCCACCTGGTGCTGGCCAAGCTGCCGGACGCGCCGGCGGGCCCGAAAGGCATCTCGCTGTTCCTGGTGCCGAAGTTCCTGGTCAACGCCGACGGCAGCCTGGGCGCCCGCAATCCGGCCACCTGCGGCTCGATCGAGCACAAGATGGGCATCCAGGCCTCCGCCACCTGCGTGATGAACTTCGACGAAGCCGAAGGCTATCTGGTCGGCGAGCCGAACAAGGGCCTGGCCGCGATGTTCACCATGATGAACTACGAGCGTCTGGGCGTGGGCATCCAGGGCCTGGCCACCGGCGAGCGCTCCTACCAGAACGCCCTCGAATACGCCCGTGACCGCCTGCAGAGCCGTGCGCCGACCGGCGCGCAGAACAAGGACAAGGTCGCCGACCCGATCATCGTCCACCCGGACGTGCGCCGCATGCTGTTGACCATGAAGGCCTCGAACGAAGGCGGCCGTGCGTTCTCCACCTATGTGGCGATGCAACTGGACACCGCCAAGTTCAGCGAAGACGCCGCGACCCGCAAGCGCGCGGAAGACCTGGTGGCGCTGCTGACCCCGGTGGCCAAGGCGTTCCTCACCGACCTGGGCCTTGAGACCACCGTCCATGGCCAGCAGGTCTTCGGCGGCCATGGCTACATCCGCGAGTGGGGCCAGGAGCAACTGGTGCGTGACGTGCGCATCACCCAGATCTACGAAGGCACCAACGGCATCCAGGCGCTGGATCTGGTGGGGCGCAAGATCGTCGGCAGCGGCGGTGCGTTCTACAAGCTGTTCGCCGATGAGATGCGCCACTTCACCGCGACCGCCGACGCCGGTCTCGCCGAGTTCACCCAGCCGCTGAACGCGGCGGTCGATGTCCTCGACGAACTGACCGCCTGGCTGCTGGACCGCGCGAAGACCAACCCGAACGAAATCGGCGCGGCTTCGGTCGAGTACCTGCAAGCGTTCGGCTACGCCGCCTACGCCTACATGTGGGCACTGATGGCCAAGGCCGCGCTGGGCAAAGAGGCGCAGGACGATTTCTACGCGAGCAAGCTCGGCACCGCCCGGTTCTACTTCGCCCGCCTGCTGCCGCGGATCCACTCGCTGAGCGCTTCGGTGAAGGCCGGCAGCGAGTCGCTGTACCTGCTGGACGCGGCGCAGTTCTGAGTCAGCCACGTCATGTAAGCTTTCGCTTACATGACGTGCCGCTTTTCTCCCCTATGCGCAGATTGGATCCAGAGCTAATCTTCTTTCCATGGACGTCGCGCAGGAAGCGCAAAGCAACAACACGGACACGTAGGATTCTGCCAGGGTGGCGGAGTGAAATGGATGTCAGGGAAACAGTCTGCAAAGCCCCGCTTCGGCGGGGTTTTCTTATGCCCGCAGAAAAGTTTCCACCCCTCGCCTCAAGGCCTTTCGCGGACTACAGCGGATCGGCCTCACGCTGCATCACCTCTTCCAGCAAGGTTCGCAGCAAGCTCATCGAAGCCTGCTGGCGTTGCACGTCGCGACACACCAGCCCCACCGTCAGCGGCACCCGCGGTTCGCTGAGCGGCTTCCACAGCAGGCCCTGATCGTCGTACTCCTGCTGCGAACGGCCGGGCAGCACCGTCGCCAGCCGCGTGTGGTGCAGGCTGTCGAGAATCCCCACCATGTTGTTCAGTTCCGCCTGCACGTGCGGGCGCCGCCCGAGCCGGGTCAGTTGCGCCTGCCAGATCTGGCGGATCTGGAACTCTTCCCCCAGCAGCAACATCGGCAGTTCGGCGGCCTGGCTCATCGAGACTTTCTTGAATTCCCGCAACGGGTGATCCGCCGGGATGACCAGCGTGAGTTCATCTTCGTACAGCTTCACGCCATGCAACCCGGGCTGGCGCGGCGGCAAGTAGCTGATGCCGATGTCCAGCGAGCCGTTGAGCAGGCGCCGTTCGATCTCCAGCCCCGTCAGCTCATAGATCTGCACCACCAGATGGGGCTGGGCCTTGCGCACCCGTTCGAGCATCTGCGGCACCAGGCTGGTGTGCACGGTCTGCAGCACGCCGATGGCCAGGGTGCGCAGAGCCTGGCCCTTGAAGTTGCCCAGGGCTTCCCGGGCCCGCTGCAGGCCGTCGAGCAACGGCAGGGCGTGGTTGTACAGGGTGTGGGCGGCGAGGGTGGGCAGCAGGCGTTTGCTGCTGCGCTCGAACAGGGTGACGTCGAGGTGCTGTTCAAGCTGGCGGATCTGCTGGGACAGGGCCGGCTGGGAGATCGACAGCCGCTCGGCCGCCCGCCCGACATGACCTTCCTCGTAGACCGCGACGAAATAGCGCAGTTGTTTGAAATCCATAAGCGTTACTTATCGAAAATGCTGGTAAATCGAAATGGCCCGACGCCGGGAACCGGCCTAGTCTAACCGCATTCACAGGGCTTGCAGGGCCGGAAAGGGCAATGACCAGCGTTTGTTTCAACCGAGTTTGCATAGGCAGTTCAAAAAACCTCAAACGAGGTTTTTTCCAATGACGCTGTTCGGATTGCGGCGTCCGGCGCCGAGCCTCGATGACCTGGCTTTCGAAGCCGGGCAAACCGATGCCGGCGACGGCGTGGAGCGCCTGATGTCCGGCGTCGAGCGCCCGCAGCAGGTATTCGTGCGCGGCCAAGGCTCGTGGCTGTGGGACAGCAACGACCGCGCGTACCTGGACTTTTCTCAGGCCGGCGGCGCCAACAGCCTCGGCCACAGCCCTTCGGCCCTGGTCAAGGCCATCGCCGGCCAGGCCCAGGCCTTGATCAACCCCGGCTTCAACCTGCTCAACCGCGGCATGCTCAGCCTCGCCGAGCGCCTGTGCGCCGGCACCGCCAGCGATCAGGCCTACCTGCTCAACAGCGGCAGCGAAGCCTGCGAGGCGGCGATCAAGCTGGCGCGCAAATGGGGGCAGCGGCACCGCGGCGGCGCCTCGCGGATCATCGTGGCCCGCCAGGGTTGCCACGGCCGCAGCCTGGCGACGATCTCGGCCTCGGACAGCGCCAACCTGACCAACCGTTTCGCGCCGCTGCTGCCGGGTTTCGACCAAGTGCCGTTCAACGACCTGCCGGCCTTGCATGCGGCGGTGGACGCGCAGACCGTGGCGATCATGCTTGAGCCGATCCAGAGCGATGCCGGGGTGATCCCGGCCAGCGAGCATTACCTCAAGGGCGTCGAGCGCCTGTGCCGCGAACTGGGCATCCTGCTGATCCTCGATGAGGTGCAGACCGGCATCGGCCGCTGCGGCACGTTGCTCGCGGAGCAAACCTTCGGCGTGCGCGCCGACATCGTCGTGCTCGGCAAGGGGCTCGGCGGCGGTGTGCCGCTGGCGGCGCTGCTGGCGCGGGGCACCGCGTGCTGTTTCGACGCCGGCGAGCTGGGCGGCACCCATCACGGCAATGCGCTGATGACCGCCGCCGGCCTGGTGGTGCTCGACAGCGTGCAGGTCCGCGCCTTTCTTCAGCACGTGAACGACAACGGCCAGCATCTGCGAGAAGGCCTGGCCCGGTTGGCCCATCGATACGGGCACGGCGAATTGCGCGGTCAGGGCCTGTTCTGGGGGCTGAGCCTGTCGGACGACTCGGCGGATGCTGTGGTCAAAGCCGCGCTGCATGAAGGCCTGCTGCTCAACGCGCCGCAACCGGACTGCCTGCGCTTCACCCCGGCGTTGACGGTCAGCCAGGCCAACATCGACGAGATGCTGGTTCGCCTGGCGCGGGCCTTCTCCCGGGTGCGCACCGCGCAGGTGCAATGCCGCAAAGGGATTGCCGTCTGAGCTGACGTTTCCCACCCGAATTCAAGAACCGTCTCGCGGTATAACGCACGCCTCACGCCTGATTCTTTTCGCGTGGGGCGTTTTTTTGTGCCGTGAGCGGCGATTGCACTGAACCCCTGACCCGGCGTGCAGGTCGATTGGCTTGTACGGCTTGAGCCGACCCCATCCCGAACAGGAGCTGCCCATGGACTTCATCCGCATCATCATCGCCATCATCCTGCCGCCGCTGGGGGTGTTCCTTCAGGTCGGATTCGGCGGCGCGTTCTGGCTGAACATTCTGCTGACGTTGTGCGGGTACATTCCGGGGATCGTGCATGCGGTGTACATCATCGCCAAGCGTTGAGCGCTACGGCGTCTGACTGACCCCATCGCGAGCCTGCCCGCGATGGGGTCAGTCCATCGAATCCATCACCCGCCGATAGAACGCCCACTCTTGCTCCAGCGCATGGGCCTGGTTCGCGGCGCGGCGGAAGCCGTGGCGCTCATCGGCGTAATAGTGCGCCTCGACCGGAATGCCGTTGCGCTCAAGCGCCGCCACCATGTCGCGGGTCTGCTGCGGCACCACGACCGCATCCAGTTCGCCCTGAAAGAAAATCACCGGCACACCGATGTTGCCCGCATGCAGCAGGGGCGTGCGGGCGGCATAGCGTTCGGCGTCCCGCTGCGGATCGCCGATCAGCCAGTCCAGGTAATCGCCCTCGAACTTGTGGGTCGCCCGGCCCAGCGCCAGCGGATCGCTGACTCCGTACAGGCTGGCGCCGGCGCGGAACACCCGGTGGAACGCCAGGGCGCACAAGGTGGTGTAGCCGCCGGCGCTGCCGCCTCGGATAAAGGCGCGTTCGCCGTCGATCATGCCGCGTCCGGACAGATGCGCCACCACCGCGCAGGCGTCCTCGACGTCCACCTCGCCCCAGTTCAGGTGCAGGGCCTGCCGATATTCACGGCCGTAACCGCTGCTGCCCCGGTAGTTGAGGTCGGCGACGGCGAAGCCGCGTTGCGCCCAGTACTGGATGCGCGGATCGAGGATCGGGTAGCAGGCTGACGTCGGGCCGCCGTGGATGAACACCACCAACGGCGGCCGTGCGTCGCCGTTGGTGGCCGGATAGAAGAAACCGTGGGCCTCCCCGCCGCCGCTGGGGTAGCGCAGGGTCTGCGGTCGGCTGATGCGTTCGGCGGGCAGCGGCGCAGCGCCGCCGGCCAGTACCGTTACCTCGTGCGAGGTCCGGTCGATGGCGATGACCGCCGACGGGCTCACGGGGGAGGCGGCGATGGCGTAGATGAAACGCTCATCCAGCGCGAGATGACGGAAGCGGCTGTAAGCGCCGGTGAAGTCTTCGCCGGCGAGTGCCAAACGACCGAAGCCGCCTTCGCTCCAACTGGCCAGAAACGTCTCGCCCTGCGGCAGCCACGTGCAGCCGCCCATCTGCCAGGGCGCCGGGGCGTGGTCGGCCTCGGCGCTGGCCAATGGCTGCAGGCCGTCTGCGGACTCGACCCATGGCTGCCAATGCCCGCCACGGTCGGTCAGGCACCCCAGCCGTCCGTCAGCATCGAAGCGCGGTTGCTGGACCGACTCTTCTGGCCCGTCCCCGGCGATGCATCGTGCCGCGCCAACTCCCTGCGCCGTGCGTTCGGCCACCATCAACCGGGTCGACGTCCAAGGCTGATGCGGCCGGCTCCATTCGATCCAGGCCAGACGCCGGCCGTCGGGGCTCACGACCGGAGCGGCGTAGAAGTCCGCGCCTTCGGCCAGCACCTTTCGGTGGCCGTCAGCCAGACCGACGGACACCAAGCGGTGCCGGTCGCGCTGTTCTTCGACCGCCAGCACCTGGCCACCGTAGAAACCCAGGTCGCCATAGCGGCACTCGCCGGAGGTCAGCGCCTCGGGCGCCCCTTCCGGCGTTTGGCGGTAAAGCTGCTGATCCGCCTCGTTGACGAACACCACCCCGTCATCCGTCAGGCAGAACGCCCCGCCGCCGTATTCGTACACGCGGCTGCGCACGCTGAACCCGGGCGGGGTCAGGCATCGGGCCTGCCCGTCCCGCCAGTGCCAGATCCGGCATGCGGCGTCTTGGGGACGGTATTCGTTCCAGAACAGGCCAAGGGCGCCCAGTTGCAGTTCGGCGAAATCCACCCCGGCGGTGACGGCGGCGGTGGCGCTGAACGGTTCAGCCCTTGGCGATGAGGCGCGAGTTTCGTTCATTGCGAAAGGCCAGTTGATCGATGGTCTGGGTGGCGTGCTCGGCCTCTTCGCGGGCGGCCAGGATCACGCCGTGGTGTTCGGACTTGCTGCACACCGGGTCGGCGTTGCTCGCATCGCCGGTGAGCATGAAGGCCTGGCAGCGGCAGCCGCCGAAGTCCTGTTCCTTCTCGTCGCAGGAGCGGCACGGCTCGGGCATCCAGTCGTAGCCGCGAAAGCGGTTGAAGCCGAACGAGTCGTACCAGATGTGCTGCATGCTGTGGTCGCGCACGTTGGGGAACTGCACCGGCAACTGCCGGGCGCCGTGGCAGGGCAGGGCCGTGCCGTCCGGAGTGACCGTCAGGAACAGGCTGCCCCAGCCGTTCATGCAGGCCTTGGGGCGTTCTTCGTAGTAGTCCGGGGTGACGAAGATCAGCTTGCACGGATGCCCTTCGGCCTCCAGTTTGGCGCGGTACTCGTTGGTGATGCGCTCGGCGCGCACCAGTTGCTCGCGGGTCGGCAGCAGGCCGACGCGGTTGAGCTGCGCCCAACCGTAGAACTGGCAGGTGGCGAGCTCGACGAAATCCGCCTCCAGCGCCAGGCACAGCTCGATGATGCGGTCGATCTTGTCGATGTTGTGCCGGTGGGTGACGAAGTTGAGCACCATCGGATAGCCATGGGCCTTGACCGCCCGGGCCATCTCCAGCTTCTGGGCGAAGGCCTTCTTCGAGCCGGCCAGCAGGTTGTTCACCTGCTCGTCGCTGGCCTGGAAGCTGATCTGGATGTGGTCGAGGCCGGCTTTCTTGAAGTCACTGATCTTCTGCTCGGTGAGGCCGATGCCCGAGGTGATCAGGTTGGTGTAGAAGCCCAGCTTGCGCGCCTCGCCGATCAGTTCGGCGAGGTCCTGGCGCACCAGCGGTTCGCCCCCGGAAAAGCCCAGTTGCGCCGCGCCCATCTCCCGCGCCTCGCGGAACACCTTGAGCCACTGTTCGGTGCTCAGTTCCTGGCCCTGCTGCGCGAAGTCCAGCGGGTTGGAGCAGTACGGGCATTGCAGCGGGCAGCGGTAGGTCAGCTCGGCGAGCAGCCACAGCGGCAGGCCGACCTCGGGTTTGGGCGGCACCTGCACCGACGGTTCAGGCAAGGGTGATCCAGTGCTCTGCACGGGCGACCTCCATGAATTGCTCGATGTCGTCACCGAGCTCCAGCACGCCGGGGAACTGCAGCGCGAGGGTGTCGATGATCGCGGCGACATCCCGCTCGCCGTCGATCAGGCCGCCGATCAGCGCGGCGCTGTCGTTGAGCTTGATCATGCCCTCGGGGTACAGCAGCACGTGGCCTTTCTGCGCCGGTTCGTACTGGAAACGGTAGCCGGGGCGCCACTGCGGGATCAGGCTGCGGTCGAAGCTCATAGGGTGATTCCTTTATGCCAGACCCGTTCTCCGGTCACGCTGTGATACGGCGGGCGGTTCAGTTCGTAGGCCATGCTCATGGCGTCGAGCATGCTCCAAAGGATGTCCAGTTTGAACTGGAGAATCTCCAGCATGCGCTCCTGGCCCTCGCGGGTCTTGTAGTGCTCCAGGGTGATCGCCAGGCCGTGCTCCACGTCCCGGCGCGCCTGGCCCAGGCGGGTGCGGAAGTATTCGTAGCCGGCCGGGTCGATCCACGGGTAATGCTGGGGCCAGCTGTCGAGGCGCGACTGGTGGATCTGCGGCGCGAACAGCTCGGTCAGCGAGCTGCTGGCGGCTTCCTGCCAACTGGCGCGGCGGGCGAAGTTGACGTAGGCGTCGACCGCGAAGCGCACGCCGGGCAGCACCAGTTCCTGGGAACGCAGTTGATCCGGGTCGAGGCCGACCGCCTGGCCCAGGCGCAGCCAGGCCTCGATGCCGCCGTCTTCGCCGGGCGCGCCGTCGTGGTCGAGCAGGCGCTGGATCCACTCGCGGCGGATTTCGCGGTCCGGACAGTTGGCCAGGATCGCCGCGTCCTTCAGGGGAATGTTCACCTGATAGTAGAAGCGGTTGGCGACCCAGCCCTGGATCTGCTCACGGGTGGCCCGGCCTTCATACATCGCCACGTGGTACGGGTGATGGATGTGGTAGTAGGCGCCCTTGGCGCGCAGCGCCGCCTCGAATTCGGCGGGGGACATCGGGGTGTCGGTCATGTCGGTTCTCCGGGAACAACCGTTGGATTCTTGGGTGCCGGTCAGGACGCCTTCGCCGGTCAGCCAGCTGCCACAGGTTTTGTGTGTATCACGGAACCTTGTGGGAGCTGGCTGGCCAGCGATGATGCCATCAACTAGAGCACCAGGCTCATGCCGTCATAGGCCACTTCGACCTCACGCCGCGCCAGCTCCGCCCGCTCCGGCGAATCCTCGTCGAGGATCGGGTTGGTGTTGTTGATGTGGATGAGCACCTTGCGCTGCTTAGGCAATTGCTCCAGCACTTCGAGCATGCCGCCGGGGCCGTTCTGGGCCAGGTGGCCCATCTCGCGGCCGGTGCGGGTGCCGACGCCGCGGCGCTGCATCTCATCGTCGTCCCACAGCGTGCCGTCCACCAGCACGCAGTCGCTGCCGGCCATGATCGCCAGCAGCGGCGCATCGACCTTGCCCAGCCCCGGAGCGTAGAACAGCTTGCCGCCGGTGTTCAGGTCTTCAACGATCAGGCCGATATTGTCGCCCGGGTGCGGGTCGAAGCGGTGCGGCGAATACGGCGGCGCGGCGCTGCGCAGGGGCAGCGGGGTGAAGCGCAGGTTCGGGCAGGCGGCGATGGTGAAGCTCTGGTCGAGCTCGATGCGGTTCCAGTCCAGGCCGCCGTTCCAGTGCTTGAGCATGTTGAACAGCGGGAAACCGGTGCTCAGGTCTTCGTGGACCATGTCCGTGCACCAGACCTGATGCGGGCAACCTTCGCGCAGGCTGAGCAGGCCGGTGGTGTGGTCGATCTGGCTGTCCATCAGGATGATCGCGCCGATGCCGGTGTCGCGCAGGGCCCGGCCCGGCTGCATCGGGGCGAAGCCCTGGAGCTGGGCGCGGATGTCCGGCGAGGCGTTGCACAGCACCCAGTTCACGCCGTCATCGGAGATCGCGATGGACGATTGGGTGCGGGCCCGGGCGTTCAGGCTGCCGTCGCGAAAGCCGGCGCAGTTGACGCAGTTGCAGTTCCACTGCGGAAAACCGCCGCCGGCGGCCGAACCCAGAATCTGGACAAACATGAGCGCTCCATCATTTCAACGCGGATAACAAAACGCCCCGGCGGGCCGAGGCGTTGCACTGCTGTGTTCTGCCTGGGGCAGGACTCAGCGGCTGGCGAAGTACATGGTGACTTCGAAGCCGATGCGCAGGTCGGTGTAGGCCGGTTTGGTCCAGGACATAAGGTGACTCCTCAATGGTTTCGGGTGGTTGAGACAGCGCTATCCATAGGTATAGTCCACGGCAGCGCGATGACGTTCAAAATAGTTAGGCGGCTATGTTACTCAAAATTTCAGAGGCTTTGCCCGTGAATCTGCGAGAAAGCTCATTGCAGCTCAGGTAATGATCATTTTGCCGTTCGCCACGGCGCACCCGGCGAAGGGCTGTCGGCCAGGCAGCGCCAGCCGCCTTCGGCGCTGATCAGGCGCTGCGCTGCGGCGGTCAGGGCCACGCGATCCGTCTCGCCGATGGCGCAGGCCAACTGCGCCAGATAATCCGACGGATGGCCGGCCAGCCTGGCCTGCCACAGCAGTTCGGCGGCGTCCTTCAGGGCGAGGCCGTTGACGTCGAACTGATCGGCCAGCGCCTGGCGCTGTTGCCGGAACGCTTGATCGTCAAGGCTTTCGGTAAGCGCCGCAAGCGCGTCCATGAACTGCCGGATGTGTTCGAGCAACCCGGCAGGCGCAACGCTCGGCGACTGCACGCCGAACAGCAGCCCGGTCTGGCCGTGCACCGAGCGGATCCCGCTGAACACCGCATAACCCAATTGCAGCTCGACCCGCAGGCGTTGGTAGAACGGCGTCTGGCCAATGTGGGCCAGCAGGCGCCAGGCTGCTTCGTCGTCGAGTCCGTGGCGGGCGGCCGGGCAGAACAGCAGCAGCGCATGCTCGCTGGACGCGGTATCGATGTGAGTCCAGAGCCGTTCGCCGTTGATCGCCGGCTGCGGCGGCAATTGATTGTCCGCGGTGCCCGGAATGCGGCTCAGGGCCAGGCCCATGGCCGACTGGATCCTGGCGTTGAGGCCGAGGGCCAGACCGTCCCAGCGCGCCGTTGTCCACAGGTGCGCGGCGTCGTCAGCGCTGCCGACGGATTCCAGGCCTTGCTCCGGCAACGCCTTGAGCAACTGGCGGATCGGCATCAATGGCCTCTCCGGTTCGGCCGGCGGGGCATCGCCGTCCGTTTGCGTCAGCGTTTGCAGCGCAGATTCGAGGACCGCCGGCATCGGCTCCTGCAGGCCGGTGAGTTTCAGCAGCCATTGATTCCCCGTTGTCGCGAAGGTCAGCTCGACCCCGGCCTGACGCGCGTCCTCGCCCACGTCTTGCAGAGCCCGTTGCAGCCTCGCCGGCAGCCCTTCGGCCGGGGCCGATGCGAGCACCCAGCGCACAAACACCGCGCCTTCTTCGCCGGTATCCGGCAAGGCCTGGCTGAACTGCATCGCCGAGCGTTCCCGGCGGCTGCGCGAGCGATCCTGGGCAAAGGTGCGCAGGCCGCGGTGGGCGCTGGTCTGGCCGCGGATCAGGTTAGCGTTGGCCAGCGGCGGCGCTTCACGCAAGAACGGATTGGCGGCGGGCAGGTGCCAACGGTCGCTGAAGTTATCCACAACGCCGAGCTGGCGCAGGATCTGCCCGAGCGCAGCGGCGCCGGCATCGGACAGGCCGCTTTCCGATTGCTCGCTGTCCGCCCGTGCCGATTGCAGCGCGCCGCTGACCTGTTGCCGGCGTTGCAGCAGCGTCGCGTATTCCTGGCGCAATGCCGGCCAGTCCCGCTGCGCGGCAAAGAAGCTCAACCAGTCGTGCAGCGTTTCGACGAGGCTTTCGGCGTCAGCGGCGGGGGCGCTGAACTGCACATGCAGCAAGGCTTGCCCGCCGAAGCGGTACAGCGGCTCGGCCTTCAGGCCTTGCGCCAGTCCCTGATGGCGCAGGTGGGCGAGCAGCCCGCCGGGTTTGGCGCTGTTCAACCAATGGCAGAGGAACGCCATCGCTTCGGCGGATTCGTCCGGCAGATCCTCAAGAGCGAACAACTGGTGAAGCACTCCTTCACCGACCTGTTGATAACTTTTCGCCGAGCCAGCCACCAAGGGTACGGGAGGCGTTTGCGCAACCTTATCCCCAACCGGCAGCGCCGCGTCGAACTGCCGGGCCAGTGCCTGCAATGCGTCGAGGCTCTGGGGGCCGACCAGGCTCAGGGTCATCTGGCCGGTGCGATAGAACCGCTGATGGAAGGCCTTCAACGCCTGCTGAAATTCCGCCTGTGGCACCGGCAGGCTGTCCCGATTGCCGGCATGGAAGCCGCGCAGCGGATGGTCGGCCGCCAGACCTGCATACAGCGCCTGTTGCTGCTGGGCTGCCGCATCCTGCGACCAGGCGACGAATTCCGCGTGCAGCACTTCCCGTTCGCGCAACTGATCGTCCGGATTCATGCGGGGATGGGCGAGCATGTCCGACAGACGCTCAAGCCCATCGCTGAAGGACGCGGTCGGTAGCTCAATGAAAAAGTCCGTGGTGCGTTCGCGGGTGCTGGCGTTCACCTGGCCGCCGTGGCGCTGCACGTAGGCCATCAGCCCTTGCTGCGCGGGAAAGCGCTCGGTGCCGAGAAACAGCAGATGCTCCAGGAAATGCGCCATGCCCGGCCATGCCAACGGCACGTCATGGCTGCCGGCGGCCACCCGCAGCACGGCGGCGCTGCGCGTCAGGCCGGGCACGTGGCGCAGGGTCACGCGCAAGCCGCTGGCCAGGGTTTCGGTGTGGGGGCGGGAATGAGTCGGCGCAGGCATGGGCACTTCCAGAACGGTGAGGTGCCCATGCTAGCGGATTACGCAGGGTCAGCGTTTGTTCAGTGCGTCGTACAGCTCGGGGCGGCGGTCGGTGAAGTAGCGGTTGGCGGCGCGTGAATCGGCCATCAGGCGCCGGTCCAGTTCGCCGACGATCAAGGCTTCGTCCAGACCGGCCTGGGCGATGCGGCTGCCGTCGGGCGCGGCGATGCTGCTCTGGCCGCAGTAATGGATGTCGCCTTCGTGGCCGCAGTAATTGGCGTAGGCCACGTAGCACTGGTTTTCGAAGGCGCGGGAGCGGACGGTGACGTCGGCGATGAAGTCGTACGGCACCATGTTCGCCGTCGGCACCAGGATCAGCTCGGCGCCTTGCAGGGCCAGGCGCCGGGCGTTCTCCGGGAACTCCACGTCGTAGCAGATCAGGAAACCGAGCTTCCAGCCGTTGAGCTCGACGATGGGAAACTCATCTTCGCCGGGGCTGAACATCGACCGGTCGAGATCGCCGAACAGGTGCGTCTTGCGGTAGTTGCACAGGCGTTCGCCCTGGGCGTCGATCAACTGCACGGCGTTGTAGATCTGCCCGTCGGCGGTGCGCTCCGGATAGCCGTATAGGATCGCCAGGCCGGCGGCCTTGGCGATCCGTCCGATCTGTTGCGCCCATTCGCCGTTGTAGACCTCGGCCAGCGTGCCGACCGCTTCCTGGCCGATGTTGTAACCGGTCATGAACATCTCCGGCAGCACCAGCAGGTCGGCGCCCTTGGCCTCCATCGCCACTCGCTGGAGGCGCTGCAGGTTCGCGGCCGGTTCCAGGGGCAGCGGCGGACATTGGTAAAGGGCTACACGCATCGGGGGTTCCTCTTACTCAGGCAGGGCGACAGGGCCGATGTCTTTGAACACATCACCCGGGCCCGGGTTCTCTTTATGTGTGGCGCCGCCGAAGTGTTTCATGATTCCCCACACCGCGTTGAGCGAAGTCTGCACCGCGCCTTCGACCCACGCCGGGGTCCACGACACGTCGTCGCCTGCGATGAAGATCCCGCGCTGCTCGGCCGGCATCTCGTCCTGCATGAAGTGCGCGTACATGCGCTGGTTGTAGCGGTAGTGGCCGGGCAGGGCGCCTTTGAAGGCACCGAGGAAATGCGGGTCGGCTTCCCACGACACGGTGATCGGATCGCCGATGATGCGCGAGGCGATGTCGACCTTCGGGTAGATCTTCTTCAATGCATCCAGCGCCAGTTTCACGCGCTTTTCCACCGGGTGCGGGAGCATCTTCAGCGCATCGCTCATCCACGAGTACGACAGGCAGATCACGCCCGGCTTGTCGTCGCCGTTGTCGAACAGGTACGTGCCGCGGGTGAGGCGGTCGGTGAGGGTCATGCTCATCAGGTCGCGGCCGGTTTCCGGATCCTTGTCCTTCCAGAACGGCCGGTCGACCATCACGAAGGTTTTCGACGACTGCATGTAGCGGGTGCGGTCGAGGGCCATCCACATCTTTTGCGAGAACAGGGTCTCTTCGCACTCGATCTGGGTGGTCAGCAGCCAGCTCTGGCAGGTGGTCAGCACGGCGGCGTATTCCCGGGTGTCGCCGTTGTTGTCGGTGACGGCGAAACGGCCGCCCGGCGCGTGGGCGATCTTCTTCACGCCCGAACGCGGCGCGCCGCGGTGCAGCGACTTCAGGCTGGTGCCTTGCGGCCAGTGCACGCAGCGCTCCGGCACGTGCCGCCAGATGCCCTGAGGCACCTGTTCGACGCCGCCGACCACCAGGTGCTGGTGATCGTCGCAGTTGGTCATCACCACGCGGAAGATTTCCAGCATCGAGTTGGGGAAGTCCGAGTCCCAGCCGCCGGTGCCGAAACCGACCTGGCCGAACACTTCGCGGTGGTGGAACGACAGTTTGGCGAAGGCCTTGGACGTGGCGACGAAGTCATAGAAGGTGCGGTCGTCCCACAGCGGCACGAGGGTGTTCCACAGCTCTTTGAGGCGCGGCACGTCGCGGTCGCGGATCGCCTGCTGGATCTCGCCGAAGCGCGCGCCGTCTTCCAGGGCGTCTGCCCAGGCGTCGGCCACTTCCTGGAACAGTGCAGGAAGATCCGCCAGTTTTTGTGCGTAATGGGTTTTGCCTTCCAGGTCGATCACGGTGCTGCCGGAGGCCGGCGTCAGCGGGTTGGGGAAGGGCTTGGTTTCCAAGCCGAGCTTGTCGACATAGTGGTAGAACGCGGTGGACGACACCGGGAAACGCATCCCGCCCAGTTCCGCGACGATGCCGTCGGTGCCGTTGAACGCCTGGGAGCGCAGGCGGCCGCCCAGCTTCGAGGCCTCGTAGACCACGGGCTTGAGGCCCAACTTCATCAGCTCGTACGCGGCCACAAGCCCGGCGATGCCGGCGCCGACGATCGCCACTTCCGCGCCGTGGTGCTGCTCAGGAATGCTGCCCAGGCCGGCTGGGTGTTCGATCCAGTCGTCGAAGGCGAATGGGAAGTCCGGGCCGAAGATGGTGACCGGTTTTTTACCGTCTGCAGGATGGCGATTGTTCTTGTTCATGGCTGACCTTGCTGGCGACCCGACGCCGGATGCGCGTCTGAGTATAGGAAAAGATGCCGGCCATTCTAGGGAGCGCAGAACACGTTAATAAGACGCAATGTGTCGTCGTTATGCTGTTTTGTCAGTCAATATGACGAAACTTATGCGCACAGTGACTGCAGCAGCAGCGAACCCGCCGGCGATGAGACCCGACCGTACAGCCAAAACGCCGAACCCGGCGGTCAAACCGGCTGCCCCCGGTCGATCTTGCTGCTCAGGATGATCGACGTGGTCGTCTTCTCCACCCCGTCCACGCTGCCGATCTGGTCGAGCAACTGATCCAGCTGCTCCGGCGAGTCGGTGCGCAGCCACGCCACATAATCAAATTCGCCACTCACCGCACACAGCTGTTGCACCTGCGCCATGGCGCTGAGCCGGCGCAGCACCTCTTTGCCGGAGCGCGGCTGCACGGTGATGCCCACGTACGCCTGCAATCCGCCGTCCACCACCCGCTGGCCCAGGCGCACGCCATAACCGGTGATGACCTTGGCCTTTTCCAGCCGCGCCAGCCGCGACGTCACGGTGGTGCGGGCGATCCCCAATTGCCGCGCAAGCATCGCCACGCTTTCGCGGGCGTTGATTTGCAGGGCGGCGATCAGCTGGCGGTCGATTTCGTCGAGCACGGGCGGGCGGATGTCAGGCAAAGGGCGTCTCCAGGGGCGCGGACGGATGGGCTGCATGTTACAGATTCAGGCGCGAGAACGCTTACGGCCGATAATCGAACGGTTTTTTGGACTGTCTGGTTCATTTCTATTGCGACAAATTGCCATAAGTAACCGTCCGGTACATTATTCCGCCCTTGTCACAAATGGGAACAACGTCCGACATGAACGATTCTGGGGCTGCCGCCGGCAGCAAATGGCTGCTGCGCGGTCTGGGTGTGTTGATTGCCTTGATCGGGCTCGGTCTGGCCGGCGGCGGTGGCTGGCTCGTCGCCTTGGGCGGCAGCGGGTACTTTCTGCTGATGGGCCTGGCGATGCTGGTGTCCGGGGCAATGATCGCCCGTGGCCAACGGCAAGGGGCATGGCTGTACGGCGTCGCGTTGATCCTCACCGTGATCTGGGCACTGTGGGACGCTGGCCTGGAATACTGGCCGCTGGTTTCCCGGGTGCTGACCTTCGCCGTGATCGGCTTCGTTGTGGCGCTGGTCTACCCGACGCTGGCGCGGGTCTCCGGTGCCAAGGCAGGGCGGGGCGCCCACGGGCTGGCGGGCGTGCTGGGCGTCGGCATCGTCGCGGCCCTGGCCTACATGTTTGTGCCGACCCACGTGGTCGAAGCCTCCAGCGTGCCGGCCGTCACCCCAGTCACGCCGGGCACGGAGCAGAAGGACTGGGCCCATTGGGGCAACACCACCGCCGGCAACCGCTTTGCCGCGCTGGACCAGATCAACAAGGCCAACGTCGACAAGCTCCAGGTGGCCTGGACCTTCCACACCGGCGACATCCCGCAGAGCACCGGTGCCGGCGCCGAAGACCAGAACACGCCGCTGCAGATCGGCGACACGGTCTACGCCTGCACCGCCTACGGCAAGGTCTTCGCCCTCGATGCCGACACCGGCACCCAGCGCTGGAAGTTCGACCCTCAGGGCAGCGCACCGAACTGGCAGCGATGCCGGGGATTGGGTTACTTCGAAGCGCCTTCAGACGGGTCGGCCGCTGCCCCGGCAGCCTGTGCGAAACGTCTGTTCCTGCCGACCGGCGATGCGCGCCTGATTGCGATCAACGCCGAAACCGGCGAGCCCTGCGCCGACTTCGGCGACAAAGGCACCGTCGACCTGAAAACCGACATGGGCGACGTCAAACCGGGTTACTACCAGCAGACCTCGACCCCGTTGGTGGCCGGCGACGTGGTGATCATCGGCGGTCGCGTGGCCGACAACTACTCCACGGGCGAGCCTCCGGGCGTCGTCCGCGCCTACGATGTGCGCAGCGGCGAGCTGGTGTGGGCCTGGGATCCGGGCAACCCGAACATCACCAAACGCCCGCCGCCCGGTGAGACCTACACCCGCGGCACGCCGAACGTGTGGTCGGCCATGTCCTACGACGCCAAACTCGGGCTGGTCTACCTGCCGACCGGCAACGCCACACCAGACTTCTTCGGCGGCCAGCGCACCGAGTTCGACGACAAGTGGAGTTCCTCCATCGTCGCCCTCGACGTGAAGACCGGTCAGGTGCGCTGGCACTTCCAGACCACCCATCACGACCTGTGGGACTTCGACCTGCCGGCCCAGCCGCTGCTGTACGACCTGCCGGACGACCGGGGCGGCACGCAGCCGGCGCTGGCGCAGGTGACCAAGCAGGGCGAGATTTTCTTGCTCAACCGCGAGACCGGCAAACCGATCGCCCGCGTCGAGGAACGCAAGGTGCCGCAAGGCAACGTGCCCGGCGAACGCTACTCGCCGACCCAGCCGTTCTCGGTGGAGATGCCTTCCATCGGCAACCAGACCCTGACCGAATCCGACATGTGGGGCGCCACGCCGTTTGACCAACTGATGTGCCGCATCCAGTTCAAGGGCATGCGCCACGAGGGCGTCTACACCCCGCCGGGCATGGATCGCGCGCTGCAGTTCCCCGGCTCCCTCGGGGGCATGAACTGGGGCAGCGTGTCGGTGGATCCGAACTCCCATTACCTGTTCGTCAACGACATGCGCCTGGGCCTGGCCAACTACATGATCCCGCGCAACCGGATCGCCGCCGGCGCCAGCGGCATCGAGATGGGCGTGGTGCCGCAGGAAGGCACCCCGTTCGGCGCGATGCGCGAGCGCTTCCTGTCGGCGGCGGGCATTCCGTGCCAGAAGCCGCCGTTCGGCACGATGTCCGCCATCGACCTGAAGACCCGCAAACTGGTCTGGCAAGTGCCGGTCGGCACCGTGCAGGACACAGGCCCCTTGGGCATCCGCATGCACCTGCCGATCCCGATCGGCATGCCGACCCTGGGCGCCTCGCTCGCCACCCAGTCCGGCCTGCTGTTCTTCGCCGGCACCCAGGACTTCTACCTGCGCGCCTTCGACACCGGCACCGGCGACGAAATCTGGAAATCCCGCCTGCCGGTGGGCAGCCAGTCGGGGCCGATGACCTACGTGTCGCCCAAGACCGGAAGGCAGTACATCCTGCTGACGGCGGGCGGTGCGCGGCAGTCGACGGATCGGGGGGATTATGTGATTGCGTATGCGTTGCCGCGGTGAGGGCTGAGACGCAGACATGAAAAAGCCGCGCATTCGCGCGGCTTTTTGGTGTCTGGTGGGCCCACACGGACTCGAACCGTGGACCAAAGGATTATGAGTTGCCTGGAGACGCTGCAAACCCAGTGAAACCGTGCGTAGCTTAGCGTAGGCATAGTTAGCTGGAAGTAACGTGGTTACTGGTGTTTAGCGCAATTTGGCAAAATGGGTGGAAGCTGGGCACTGTACCGCCAGTGTATTGTTTTTTGTACCGCGGAGCGGTCAGGTTTTTCGGCCATGACGTTGTTCTCCTGGTAAAAATGTGATCAAGGTTGTTGCAAGGTGGCAATTACACCACCTAAGATGCCCGCCTTCTCTCACCCGACAGCAAAGGAGGTACATCATGCAACAGTTGATCACCCTTTGCAGGTCGCGCCTGGCTTGATCGCATTCGCCGCTACTCGTTAGCGGTACCGCAACGCCCGGCCTCTGGCCTGCCAATCCGAACATCTTTTTGTTTCAACCCATCAGGATTGGACTATGGGCACTTGCATTCGCAATTTGTCCGACGGCGCCGTATTGGTCGCCGCGGACGACACCTGGATCGAAGGAAAAGCGATCCAACAACTCGAAACCACCGCTCGCCTAGGGGGCATGCATCGGGTGGCCGGCATGCCGGACCTGCATCCGGGGCGTGGCTATCCGGTCGGCGCGGCATTCTTTTCCGTGGGGCGTTTGTACCCGGCGCTGGTCGGCAATGACATCGGCTGTGGCATGGCGCTGTGGCGCACGGACATCCCGACCGCCAAGCTGCATCTGGACAAACTGGAGAAACGCCTCGGCAACCTCGACCTGCCGCTCGACGAGACGTGGCAGGAGGCCGTCGCCAGCTTCGGTTTGCCTGCCACGGGGCACGAGCGTTCTCTAGGCACCATTGGTGGTGGTAACCACTTCGCCGAGCTGCAGCAACTCGATGAAAACTACGACGATGCGGCCCTGGCAGCCTTGGGCATCGAGCACAAACACCTGCTGTTGCTGGTGCACAGCGGCTCGCGTGGTTTGGGCGAGGCGATCTTGCGTGAGCAGGTCGACCTGTTCGGTCATCACGGACTGGAGGCGGGCAGCGAGGCCAGTACTCATTACCTGGGCCGGCACGATGGCGCGCTGCGTTTTGCCGAAGCCAACCGTCAATTGATTGCCCGGCGCATGCTCGACCGCTTGCGTGCCGATGGCGATGTACTGCTCGACATCCACCACAACCTGGTGTCGCCAGCGCAGGTCGACGGGCTCGATGGTTGGCTGCATCGCAAAGGCGCCACACCGTCGGATCAGGGGGCGGTGGTGATCCCTGGTTCGCGCGGCGACTACAGCTACTTGGTACAGCCGATCGCCGACGAGCGCAGCCTGTTGTCCCTGGCCCATGGCGCCGGACGCAAATGGATGCGCAGCGAGTGCAAGGATCGCCTCGCCTCGCGCTACAGCGTCGAGCAACTGAGTCGTACGGCACTAGGCAGCCGCGTGATCTGCGCCGACCGGGCGCTGATCTACGAGGAAGCGCCGGAGGCCTACAAGGCTATCGACTCGGTGGTGGGTGCCTTGCGTGAAGCGGGGTTGGTTCGCGTGCTGGCACGACTGAAACCGGTGCTCACCTACAAGACGCGCGGAGGGTGCTGCTGATGATCCTACTGCAACTCTCGGCGGCTCAGGGGCCGGAAGAATGTGCCCTGGCAGTGGCCAAGGCATTGCTCAGGCTGCAGACCGAAGCGGATGCCCAGGCCGTGGCGGTACGGATACTCGAAGAAGAGCCGGGGTCGCGGCGCGGTACCTTGCGCTCGGTATTGCTGGCATTGGATGGCGAGCAGGCCGAGCGCCTGGCGGATCACTGGACGGGCTCGCTGCAATGGACGTGCAGCAGTCCGTACCGGCCGGGGCATGCGCGCAAGAACTGGTTCTTTGGGGGCGCACGGTTTGCGCCACCGGCACCGGAATTGGCGAGCGAGATCCACTTCGAGACCTTGCGTTCGTCCGGGCCGGGTGGTCAGCATGTCAACACCACCGACTCGGCAGTGCGCGCCACGCACCTGGCCAGCGGCGTCAGCGTCAAGGTACAGAGCGAGCGTAGCCAGCACGCCAACAAGCGCTTGGCGCTGCTGCTCATCGGTCAACGCTTGGCGCAACAGGCGGAGCAGGTCGACAGCGAACTGCGCGCGGAGCGGCGGTTGTTCCATCACCGCATCGAGCGTGGCAATCCACGTCGGGTGTTTCGTGGCGAGCGCTTCGAGCCGGCTGACAAGTAGATTGTGTGCGAATAGTCGTCGAGCAAAAGTCAGGCCGGGCGGCGTAGGCGATGTCGGCCCCACAAAAACGGATGAGGAAAGGCCCCGGCTCGCACTCGGGTTTACGAGTTGCAAATGAGTATTCCGTATCTGAGGCGATCCCGCCAAAAACGCAAAAGCCGCGCATTCGCGCGGCTTTTTGGTGTCTGGTGGGCCCACACGGACTCGAACCGTGGACCAAAGGATTATGAGTCCTCTGCTCTAACCGACTGAGCTATAGGCCCTCAGTAGGCGGCGGATTATAGCGACGGTTTGGCGGCTGTGCTATCCGAAAAATCCGATACGGCAATGCGCAGAAACGTGGCGGCGAACTCTTCGGGCGGCAGGGGCAGGCTGACGATGTAGCCCTGGATCTGTTCGCAGCCTTCGGCGGCGAGGAACTGCTCCTGGGCCTGGGACTCCACGCCTTCGGCGATCACGGTGAACTGCATGCTGCGGCCCAGGGCGATGATGGCGCGGACGATGGCTGCGTCGTGCGGGTCGTCGGGCAGGCCGCGGACGAAGGACTGGTCGATCTTGAGGATGTCCAGCGGCAGGCGCTTGAGGTAACTGAGCGAGGAATAGCCGGTGCCGAAGTCGTCGATGGCCAGTTGCACGCCCAGGCGCTTGAGCTGGTGCAGCACGGCGAGCGCCTCTTCGGCCTGGCTCATGATGAAGTTCTCGGTGATTTCCAGTTGCAACAGGTCCGGCCTGAGGCGGTTGTCCTTGAGCAGTTGCTCGATGCGGCCCAGCAGGTTCGGCTGGCGCAGCTGGGCGCCGGCGAGGTTGACCGACAGCGGGCCCAGGCTTTCGTAGATCTGGCTCCACTCGAACATCTGCCGGCAGGCGGTCTCCAGCACCCAGTCGCCGATCTGCAGGATCATGCCGTTCTCTTCGGCCAGCGGAATGAAATGCTCCGGCGGCACCTCGCCGAAGTTGGGGTGACGCCAGCGGATCAGGGCTTCGGCGCCGACCAGGCGGTGGTCGTCGAGGCTGATTTTCGGCTGGTAGTAGAGGTACAGCTCATCGCGTTCGATGGCCCGGCGCAGTTCGTGCTCCAGGGCCACGCGTTCGCTGGCCTGGGCGGTGAGGTCGCGGGTGTAGCTTTCGACGCGGTTGCGGCCCTTGGCCTTGGAGCGGTACATCGCCGCATCGGCGTTCTTGACCAGCGTGGCCACGTCGCAGCCGTCCCGTGGATAGAGGCTGGTGCCGATGCTGGCGCTGATGAAGAACTCGTGCTCGCCGGCCTGGAACGGCGCGCTGAAGCAGTGCAGCAGCTTGTTGGCGATGTAGTCGGCGTCGCTGGCCTGCTGCAGGCCGGGTAGCAGGATGATGAATTCGTCGCCGCCCAGGCGGGCGACGGTGTCGATGTCGCGCAGCTGTTCCTTCAGGCGCACGGCGATGCCCTTGAGCAGCAGGTCGCCGACCGGGTGGCCGAGGCTGTCGTTGATGTGTTTGAAGCGGTCGAGGTCCAGGAACAGCACGGCACCCTGGCCACCGTCCTCCTGCTGGCTGTTCAGCGCCATCAGCAGGCGGTTCTCGAACAGGGTGCGGTTCGGCAGGCCGGTGAGGGGGTCGTGGTGGGCTTGATAATCGAGCTTGGCCTGGGCGTGCTTGAGGCTGGAGATGTCGGCGAATACCGCGACGAAGTGGGTGATGGAGCGGTCGCGGTTGCGCACGGCGCTGATGGTCAGCCAGCTGGGGTAGAGCTCGCCGTTCTTGCGCCGGTTGGAGATTTCGCCCTGCCAGTGGCCTTCGTCGGTCAACTGGTGCCACATGGCAGCGTAGAAGGCGCTGTCGTGCAGGCCGGACGCCAGCAGGCGAGGGGTGTGGCCCAGGGCCTCGCTTTCGCTGTAGCCGGTGATCTCGGTGAAGGCACGGTTGACGGCGCTGATGTGCTGCTGGGTATCGGTGATCAGTACGCCTTCGGCGGTGCTTTCGAACACCGTGGCCGCCTGTTGCAGTTTCTCCTGCATCAGGTGCCGCTCGGTGATGTCCCGGGCGATGGTCAGCATGCAGTCGTCCTCGCCGATCGGCAGCGGTCGGCTGGAGACCTCGCAGAGGCGGATCTGCCCGTCGCTGCGGCGGATGTGGCAGCTGAAGTCGCGCACGTAGCCGTCGCGGTGCAGCAGGTCGAGCATCTGCTTGCGTTCGTTGAGGTTGACCCAGATCCCCAGATCCAGCGCCGAGCGATCCACCGACATGGCGCTGTTGTAGCCGGTGATGCGGCTGAAGCCTTCGTTGACCTCCAGCAGCAGACCGTCGCTTTGGCGCGACAGGAGCAGGCCGTCCGGCGAGGCATGGAACGCCTTGGCGAACTTTTCCTCGGAGGTCTGCAGCTGTTGCTGGGTTTCCTTGAGCTGGGAGATGTCGCGCACCACCACCACCAGGGCCGGCGTGGTGTCCAGGTCGAACGGCTCGGCGGAGATCAGGCCGGTGAACAGTTGGCCGTTGCTGCGCCGAAAGGGCATCTCCAGGTTGCGGATGCTGCCGGCCTGCAGGCGTTGCAAGAGTCCCGGGCCGACACCGGGAATCCCCCAGATGTTCAGTTCGGTGGCGGTCTGGCCGATCACGTCTTCGGCCTTCAGCCCGATCTGTTCTTCGAAGGCTTCATTGACCTCCAGCAGGCAGCCGTCGGACAGCCGGGCGATGACCAGGATGTCCGGGCACTGCTGGAACACCGAG
Organism: Pseudomonas sp. R25(2017); assembly: GCF_002112565.1. Taxonomy (NCBI): domain Bacteria; kingdom Pseudomonadati; phylum Pseudomonadota; class Gammaproteobacteria; order Pseudomonadales; family Pseudomonadaceae; genus Pseudomonas; species Pseudomonas sp. R25(2017). Next base: position 57,830 of record NZ_NEHZ01000023.1, on the reverse strand, counting down.
GCGAATTTCTGCTCCGACAGCCGCAGCGCCTCTTCGGTGCGTTTGGCTTCGCTGATGTCGATCATCAGGCCGCGCATCACCGGCTCGTGGCCGTGCTCGATCAGGCTGACGATGTCGCGGACCCACAGGCAGCGGCCGTCGGCGGTGATCACCCGGTAGTCGAGGCTGTGGTCGCGCCCGGCCTCTACCTCGTGGTCGCAGAAGCTCTGGGCCCGGGTCAGATCCGCCGGGTGGATGATGTTGCGCCAGAAACCCGGGATCAGCCAGTGGGACAGCGGATAGCCCAGCAGATCCTCGGCATGGGGCGAAACGTAGCTGTAGGTGAAATCGCTGATCCGCGCTTCCCAGGCGATGGCCGACAGGCTCTCCACCAGACCGCGGTAGTGGTACTCGCTGCTGCGCAGTTCCTGCTCGAGGTCGATGCGCCGGGCGATCTCCGAACTCAGGCGGCGGTTGATGCGGATCACCACCGCCAGCACGCTGAACAGCAACAACAGGCCTGGCAGGCCGTATATCAGAAGATCCGACCAGAATGTCCGGTGATCGAGGACGTTGCCGACCCAATGCTCCTGGATGCTGCTGATCTCCTCCGGGGACATGTCGGCGAGCACCTTGTCCAGGATGGTCACCAGCATCTTGTTGTCCCGGGGGACGGCCATCGCCAACTGATAGCGATAGGGTGTTTCGCCGCTGACGTACAGGCCGTCGAGCTTGAGTTGGCGCAGGCTCCAGACGCTGGAGGCGAGGTCACCGACCACGGCGTCCACTTCGTCGGTCGCCAGGGCCTGGAGCGCTGAGCTGACGTTGGGCATGGCCACCAGGTTCAGGTCGGGATGGTGGGTGCGCAGCAATTCATGGGGCGCGTAGTTTTCCACCACGGCGATCTTCAGGCCGTACAGGTCGTCCAGTTTGCGCGGCTGCGGGCCGCCGACGTGGGCGAGGATGACGATCGGGAAGTCGAGGTAGGGGCGGGTGAACGCCAGGTAGGTCTGGCGCTCCGGGGTGGACATGATGCCCGGCAGCAGGTCCAGGCTGCCCTCCTTCGCTTGCGCCAGCACCACCGTCCAGCTCACCGGCTCGATGGGCGTGAGCTTGATCGCCAGGCGCTGGCGGATCACGTCGATGTAGTCCGCCGCCAGGCCCTGGTAGCGGTTCTGGTCGTCCCGGAACTCGAAGGGCGGCCACGAGGCGTCCACGCCCAGGCGCAAATCCGGGTGAGCCGCCAGCCAGGCACGTTCTTCGTCGGTCAGAGTCAGCGCGCCAGCCGTTGCGGTCCAGGTGATCAGCGACAGCAAAAAAAGCACGGTCGGCAGTCTGGGCATAACGGTCTCGTTATGGCACGGGGGAATGCTTCGAGTGTAGACGGGCTGCGCGGGGGGAGGGGGAGGCGGGGGATTTAATCTGCCGCAAAACAAAACCCCCGGCCTGGGCCGGGGGTTCTGGTGTCACTCGTCGAGGAAGGAGCGCAGATGCTCGCTCCGCGTCGGGTGGCGCAGCTTGCGCAGCGCCTTGGCTTCGATCTGACGGATCCGCTCGCGGGTCACGTCGAACTGCTTGCCGACCTCTTCCAGCGTGTGGTCAGTGTTCATGTCGATGCCGAAACGCATGCGCAGCACTTTGGCTTCACGGGCGGTGAGGCCGGACAGCACTTCGCGGGTCGCTTCCTTCAGGCTTTCCACGGTGGCGACATCGATCGGCGACTGCATGGTCGAGTCTTCGATGAAGTCACCCAGATGGGAGTCTTCGTCATCGCCGATCGGGGTTTCCATGGAGATCGGCTCTTTGGCGATCTTCAGTACCTTGCGGATCTTGTCCTCAGGCATCTCCATGCGCTCGCCCAGCTCTTCCGGCGTCGGTTCGCGACCCATTTCCTGCAGCATCTGGCGGGAAATGCGGTTGAGCTTGTTGATCGTCTCGATCATGTGCACCGGAATACGGATGGTGCGCGCCTGGTCGGCGATCGAACGGGTGATGGCCTGACGGATCCACCAGGTCGCATAGGTCGAGAACTTGTAGCCGCGACGGTATTCGAACTTGTCCACCGCCTTCATCAGGCCGATGTTGCCTTCCTGGATCAGGTCGAGGAACTGCAGGCCGCGGTTGGTGTACTTCTTGGCGATGGAGATCACCAGACGCAGGTTCGCCTCGACCATCTCTTTCTTCGCGCGGCGGGCCTTGGCCTCGCCGATCGACATGCGACGGTTGATGTCCTTGATCTCGGCGATGGTCAGGCCGGTTTCGGTCTCCAGCGCGACCAGCTTCTGCTGGCAACGGATGATGTCCGGCTGCAGGCGGGCAATGGCTTCGGCGTACTTGCCTTTGCCTTTGGCCAGGGCGTCGGACCAGCTCTCGTCGACTTCGTTGCCCGGGAACTGGCGCAGGAAGTCGGCACGCGGCATGCGGGCATCACGCACGCACAGCTGCATGATCGCGCGCTCTTGCTGACGCAGGCGGTCCAGGGCGCTGCGGACACGCTCGACCAGGCCTTCGAATTGCTTCGGCACCAGTTTGATCGGCATGAACAGGTCGGCCAGGACCAGCAGTTCGGCAATCGCCGCCTTGTTGTGGCGACCGTGCTTCTTCAGCGCCTTGCGGGTGATTTCCATCTGCTCGGCGACAGCGCCGAAACGCTGGGCGGCGATGACCGGATCCGGGCCGCTTTCGGCTTCTTCTTCGTCATCGGAAGATTCGGCCTCGTCATCGTCGTCGGACTCTTCCTCTTTCGCGGCCTTGGCGTCGAGCGGCGGCGGCACTTCGGCGGCCGGCGGCGCGGTGCCGTCGTCCGGATCGATGTAGCCGCTCAGCACGTCGGACAGGCGGCCGCCTTCGGACGTGACGCGGTCGTACTCGGAGAGGATGTGCTCGACGGTGCCGGGGAAGTGGGCGATCGCGCTCATCACTTCACGGATGCCTTCTTCGATCCGCTTGGCGATCTCGATTTCGCCTTCGCGGGTCAGAAGCTCGACCGTACCCATTTCACGCATGTACATGCGCACGGGATCCGTGGTGCGACCGATGTCGGTCTCCACCGCCGCGAGCGCGGCGGCTGCTTCTTCCGCAGCGGCCTCGTCGGTATCGGCGTCGGCCAGCATAAGGGCGTCCGCATCCGGAGCACTCTCGTGTACGGGGATCCCCATGTCGTTAATCATGCGGATGATGTCTTCCACCTGCTCCGGATCTGAAATATCCTCGGGCAGGTGGTCGTTGACCTCGGCGTAAGTCAGATATTTCTGCTCACGGCCCAGTTTGATCAACTCAATAATACGAGACTGCTGTTGCGCTTTTCCGGACATAACACCCTATCCACTGAAGGTCTTGGCGGGCAAAAAACAAGCCGAGGATTATACCTGAGCTATGACCTCACGCGCCAGTTGAGGTCGGGTTTGATGCGGGAGCATTGCGACTCAACAGGTCGCGCAGCTGGTTTTTTTCGTCGCTGCTCAGTTCGCTTTGACGGGCTTTCCTGAGCAGTTGTTCCAGATTCCGTTCGCGTTGACGGGCTGACAGACTGGAAATGGTGTCGAAAAACTGTTGTTCAAGGTTGTCTCCGTCGATCAGCCATTCCTTCTCGGCCAGCGCCCTGAGCAGGCGACCCTGTTCGGTTCCGTGCCATCGCGCGATCAACTGAATTGAGTTTAGCTTGGGATTCTTCTGTACGGCTTCGAGCAGGGCCACCAGCAATTGTGCGTTGGTCTGGCTTTCGTCCGCGAAGTGCCCGGCGTCCTCGACCTTGTCCGCCAGTTGCGGATGATGCAGCAAGGTCCGCAGGGCGGCCTGGATCGGCGGCTCGACGGCGGCAGGCACCCGAGGGGCGCGCGGCTGGTCGCGGTCACCGCCGCGCTTGCCGTTCTTGTCCCAGGGCTTCTTTTCCCATTTCTTGCCGCCGGAACCGGATTTCTTCGGCGTCCACTCCTGCTGCGGCGCGTACATGTCCGCCGCCTGCGGTTGATGGTAGTCGCTGTAGTCCGGCATCGCGCCGTAATCGATGCCGGGATCGTACGCCGGCGGCGCTTCCTGCGGTGCGCTCTGGGCCAGCTGGCTGACGGTTTCGCTGTTCAGGCCGGTGATTTCGGTCAGGCGCTGGCGCATCAGGATCCGCAGGTTGGCGCCCGGCACCTTTTCGATCAGCGGTGCCGCCAGTGTGACCATGTGCGCCTTGCCTTCGAGCGAACGCGGATCGGCCTCTTCGGTCAGTTGCTGGAAGAAGTAGTCCGCCAGCGGCTGCGCATGTTGGTTGATCCGGGCGCGGAAGGCATCGGTGCCCTCGGCGCGGATCAGCGTATCCGGGTCTTCGCCTTCGGGCAGGAACAGAAAGCGCGCGCGACGGCCGTCCTGCAGGCTCGACAGCGTGGCTTCCAGCGCCCGCCAGGCGGCGTTGCGGCCGGCCTGGTCGCCGTCGAAGCAGAACAGGACGTTGGGCACCACGCGGAACAGGCGCTTCATGTGCTCTTCGCTGGTTGCCGTGCCGAGCGTCGCGACGCCGTTGCGCAGGCCTTGCTGGGCCAGGGCGATGACGTCCATGTAGCCCTCGACGACGATGATCTCGTCGAGGTTGCGGTTGTTCTTGCGGGCTTCGTACAGGCCATAGAGTTCCTGGCCCTTGTGGAACACCGGGGTCTCCGGCGAGTTCAGGTACTTGGGCTTGTCGTCCCCCAGCACCCGGCCGCCGAACGCGATGATCCGGCCGCGGGTGTCGCGGATCGGGAACATCACCCGGTCGCGGAAGCGGTCGTAGCGCTTGCCGGTCTCGGCGTTCTCGATCAGCAGCCCGGCATCGATCATGGCCTTTTGCTGCAGGGTGTCGCTGCTCAAGTGCTTGAACAGGTTGTCCCAGCCCGGCGGGGCGAACCCCAAGCCGAAGTCCCGGGCGATCTCGCCGGTCAGGCCGCGGCCCTTGAGGTAGTCCACGGCGGCCTTGCGCGCCGGGTGGCTCTTGAGCGCCTGGCGGTAGAAATCGGCGGCCGCGGTGAGCAGCGGGTACAGCGGCGAATCGGTCGGCTGGCGCGGCTTGTGCGAGCGGCTGCCTTCCTCCCGCGGGACTTCCATGCCGGCGGCCTTGGCCAGGTCCTCGACCGCCTGGGGAAAGTCCAGGTTGTCGTGGTCCATGAGGAAGCCGAGGGCGTTGCCGCCCGCGCCGCAGCCGAAGCAGTAGTAGAACTGCTTGTCGGGGCTGACGCTGAACGACGGGGTCTTTTCCTTGTGGAACGGGCAGCACGCGGTGAAGTTCTTGCCGGCCTTCTTCAATTGCACGCGCGAACTGACCACGTCGACGATGTCGGTGCGGTTCAGAAGGTCGTCAATGAAGCTCTGGGGGATCAACCCGGCCATGGCGTTCTCGTCGTCTGCGCTCAAAGGATCCGATGCGATGGGCGCAAAGGACGTGGCTCATCCGGCGGGGCGCGTGCTTTCGGCGGCTCGACCGGTGTCGTCTGCGTGATCGCTGTCGGGAAGTGTATCTGCCGAAATTCCCTTGGCGTTAGCAGCCATCGGATTTCGACCGTTTGAAAGTGTTGCGCTGAATCCGCTGACGGCCGGATTGCGGCCTCGGATAGCTCATGAAGCAGGCAGGTGCCTTGGGCTGATCGTCGTGAGAGGAATCAGTGGGTGTGCTCGTCGGCAGCCTCGAAAGGCCCGTCAGAAAAGACGTGCACCGCTGGCAAAGAAGCCAGGCCTGACGCGGTGAAGCGGATTTGTCTCGGTCGCATGTGCGGCTTCGACGGTGAAGCATCAAGCGTTTTCCGCAAATGCCATAAGCCCGGCGGAAGGCCGGGCTTGGCAGAAGCTTGCTACGAACGTCTGTGTATCAGTACAGACGAACGGCGCGGCGCTGTTCGCGCTGAACTTTCTTGGCGTGACGCTTAACAGCGGCTGCTGCCTTGCGCTTACGCTCGGAAGTTGGCTTCTCGTAAAATTCGCGGCTACGAACCTCAGCCAGTACACCGGCTTTTTCGCAGGAGCGCTTGAAACGACGCAGAGCTACGTCGAAGGGTTCATTCTCTTTAACTTTGACGGCTGGCATCCAGAGCTACCTTCATTCATTACCGGGGTCAACATCCTCGCGGCAAAAGAGCACTTGAAGACGTCGGTTTTTAAGGGTTGCGGATGTTAACCCCTCAACGCTCGGAATGCAAAGCCTCTGATCGAAAACCGCTGGTCGGGGCATCACGCGGCGACTATCATGCGCGCCTTCGAATTTAGCCTAAACAAGGCCAGAACCCATGCTAGTACTGGGATTGGAAACGTCCTGCGACGAAACCGGCGTCGCGCTCTACGACAGTGAACGCGGCCTTCTGGCGGACGCGCTGTTCAGTCAGATCGACCTGCACCGCGTCTACGGCGGCGTGGTGCCGGAGCTGGCCTCCCGCGATCACGTCAAGCGCATGCTGCCGCTTATCCGGCAGGTGCTGGCGGAGGCCGACTGCGTGCCGACCGAGATCGACGCGATCGCCTACACCGCAGGCCCAGGCCTGGTCGGGGCCCTGCTGGTGGGCGCCTCCTGCGCCCAGGCGCTGGCGTTCGCCTGGGGCATTCCGGCGCTGGGCGTGCACCACATGGAAGGCCATCTGCTGGCGCCGATGCTCGAGGCGCAACCGCCGGAGTTTCCGTTCGTCGCTTTGTTGGTCTCCGGTGGCCATACGCAGTTGGTCCGGGTCGATGGCATCGGCCAATACGCCTTGCTTGGCGAAACCCTCGACGATGCCGCCGGCGAAGCCTTCGACAAGACCGCCAAGATGATGGGCCTGAACTATCCAGGCGGGCCCGAGATCGCCAAGGCCGCCGAGCGGGGCGTCGCCGGCCGGTTCACCTTCCCGCGTCCGATGTGCGACCGTCCGGGTCTGGACTTCAGCTTCAGCGGCCTGAAGACATTCGCCCTCAACACCTGGCAGCAGAGCGTCAGCGCCGGGGACGACGGCGAGCAAGCCCGTTGCGACATCGCGCTGGCGTTCCAGCAGGCCGTGGTGGAGACTTTGACCATCAAGTGCAAGCGTGCCCTCAAGCAGGCCGGCATGAAGCGCCTGGTGATCGCCGGCGGCGTCAGCGCCAACCGGGCGTTGCGTGCGTCGCTGGAGAAAATGCTCGGCGACATGAAGGGCAGCGTGTTCTATGCCCGTCCGCAGTTCTGCACCGACAACGGCGCGATGATCGCGTTCGCCGGTTGCCAGCGGCTGCAGGCCGGCCAGCAGGAAAGCCTGGCGATCACCGTGCAGGCGCGCTGGCCGATGGAGCAGTTGTCCGCGTTGGGATGAGCGTCGTTCAAGGGCGGCATTCAAAAATGCCGTTCGCGCCCGGCGAACAGGTCGCGTAGATTGCCCCGGTGCCGCCAGACGATCAGCAGCGTGAGCGTGCTCATCGGCAGCAGGGCGGCCGGTTCCTGCCAGGCCAGCAGCGGCAGGGTGAGGGGGGTGGCGATGAGGGCCGCGAGCGAGCTGGTGCGGGTCAGGTAGAACGTCAGCAGCCAGGCGGCTATGGCCAGCAGTGCGGCGGGCGGATACAGCCCCAGCAGCATGCCGGCCGCCGTGGCGACGCCTTTGCCGCCGCGGAAACGGAAATACAGCGGGAACAGGTGACCGATCACGGCGCAGACGCCGATCCAGGCCTGATCCTGCGGCGACAGGCCTGCCGCCGAGGCGATCAGCACCGGCAGCAGGCCTTTGCACAGATCGCCGAGCAAGGTCAGGACCGCCAGTTTGCGGCCGGCCAGGCGCAGCATGTTGGTGGCGCCGGCATTGCCCGAGCCGCTCATTCGCGGATCCGGGTTTCCGGTCAGGCGGCTGAGCAAGATGGCGAAGGACAGCGAGCCGAGCAGGTAGGCGAAAACCGCCAGTGACCAAAACATGCTAACTATTCCGGGCGAGGACGCCCTGATTCTAACGGCGCAACGCGCCCTTGTCGTGCAACGGAGAAAAGTGCTTGGACAGAGTGTTTATCGAGGGCCTGGAAGTCGACACCGTGATCGGTGCCTACGACTGGGAGCGCGGCATCCGACAGTGCCTGCGCCTTGATCTGAGCTTCGCCTGGGACAATCGTCCGGCCGCCGCCGGCGACGACCTGACCCTGGCGCTCGACTACGCCAGCGTCTCCACGCGGATCCAGGCCTTCGCCGAGCAGGCGCAGTTCCAGTTGGTCGAGACCTTCGCCGAACGGCTGGTCGAGACGCTGATGGACGAATTCAAGATCACCTGGGTGCGCCTGAAGCTGACCAAGCCGGGCGCCGTGCCGGCCGCCAAGGGCGGCGTGGGTGTGGAGATCGAGCGCGGATGTCGCTGACTCAGGTCTACCTCGGCCTCGGTAGCAATATCGAGCGTGAAACCCATTTGCGCGCCGGGCTCGAGGCCCTGGCCGCGTTCCTGGTGGATATCCGCTGTTCGGCGGTGTTCGAGAGCCAGCCGGTGGGCATCAAGAGCGGTCCGTTCTTCAATTTCGTGGTGTCGGCGTTCACCGACCTGCCCCTGATGGAGCTGGATCGCCGCTTGAAGTTCATCGAGGCGGACAACGGCCGTTACGCGCCGGACCGCAAGGGCCTGCCGCTGGACATCGACGTGCTGCTGTACGGCGACCTGACGGGCAATTTCGACGGGCTGGTCCTGCCGCGGGCGGAGATCCTGAAAAACGCCTTCGTGCTGTGGCCGCTGTCGCTGATTGCGCCGGAGCGGGTGCATCCGGGCGTGGGAAAAAGCTTTGCTGCGCTGTGGGCAGAGGCGCAGATCGATCAGGAACTGGCACCGGTGGCCTTTGAGTGGCGGGGCGAGCCGTTGACCCCCGAGGATCTGTTGTCGGCCTGAGCGGTGTCTTCACTGACGCCCTCTTCAGCAGGCTGGCTCCCTCACTTTTGGGGGAGCACAGAATCCGTGAGCGCCGCCGTTCCCTGCGGGAGCGGCGGCGCGACGATTCGGACTGCCCGTTTCAGGAGGCCGCCGCCTCCTTGTACGCCTTCAACGCCTTGAGCCGTTCGCGCTTGAGCGCCTCGCCCAGTTCCGGGCCTTTGAAACCTTTCTCCAGCAACGGCTGTACCGCCACGCTGCGCGCCACCGTCGCGGCGCCGCGCAAGTAATCCGCCTGTGGATAACTGCGCTGCTCCAGGCCTTTTCGCCCGCGGGCGTCCATCTCGCAAGCGGCAATGAACTCCTCGAAACGCTGCGGCCGGCGGTAGACGTCGAAGCTCTGCAGCAACTCCAGCAGCGTCGTGGCTTTCAGCTCAAGGGCGCGGTGCCCGTGGGTGTGGTACTGGCCGACCAGCAGTGCCAGTTCCTGGCACTCCTTCGGGGCCTTGAAGCGTTCGTTGACCGCTTTGATCAACTTCAGCCCTGTGTGCTCGTGGGCGATATGCCTCGGCCATTCCTCTTGCGGCGTCAGGCCTTTGCCCAGGTCGTGCAGCAGGCAGGCCCAGCGCACGGTCAGCGGTTGCCTGTGCAGCGCCGATTGCTCCAGCACGCTCAAGGTGTGGATGCCGCTGTCGATTTCCGGGTGATGGGCTTCCGGCTGCGGCACGCCGAAGAGCGCATTCACTTCCGGCATCAGCACCTTGAGCGCGCCGCAGTCGCGCAGCACCTGAATGAACACCTGCGGCTGCTCTTCCATCAGGGCGCGGGAAATCTCCTTCCAGCTGCGTTCGGCGGTCAGGGCTTCCAGCTCCCCCGATTCGCTGAGGGTGCGCATCAGTTCAAGGGTCTCGGGCGCGACGGTGAACCCCAGTGCCGCATAACGGGCGGCGAAACGCGCCACCCGCAGCACCCGCAGCGGATCTTCGGCGAACGCCGGGGAAACGTGACGGAGTATGCGGCCTTCAAGGTCGCGCTGGCCGTTGTAGGGGTCGGTCAGGTTCTGACCGTCGTCCTCAGCCATGGCGTTGATGGTCAGGTCGCGGCGGATCAGGTCTTCCTCAAGTGTGACCTCGGGGCTGGCGTGGAAGGTGAACCCGCCATAACCGCGGCCGCTCTTGCGCTCGGTGCGGGCGAGGGCATACTCCTCGCCGGTCTTGGGGTGAAGGAACACCGGGAAGTCCGCGCCGACCGGGCGAAAGCCCTGGGCGAGCATCTCTTCGGTGGTCGCGCCGACCACCACCCAGTCGATGTCGGTGACCGGTTTGCCCAGCAGGCGATCGCGCACGGCGCCGCCGACCTTGTAAATCTGCATAAAAAACCTCCGTTGGCCCGACAGGATAACCCTTGCGCCGGACTTTCGGAGGCTGGAACGGGATCAAAGATGAATGACGGCCAGGTCGAGCCGACCGTAGTCCCCTTCGCTGTGCTCGTTTCGCGGCGGCACATGGTGGGTCTTCATCACCTGGTCGCCCTGCAGGGTCTCCAGGTGGATGTCGAAGCCCCACAGCCGGTGCAGGTGCTTGAGCACTTCTTCCGTGGAATCGCCCAAGGGCTTGCGGTCATGCTGCTGGTGGCGCAGGGTCAGCGAGCGGTCGCCGCGGCGGTCGATGCTGTAGATCTGCACGTTCGGCTCGCGGTTGCCGAGGTTGTACTGCGCCGCCAGGGTCTCGCGGATGATCCGGTAGCCGCCCTCGTCATGGATGGCCGGCACCAGCAGGTCGTCCCGCTGGTCGTCGTCGAGGATGCTGAACAGTTTGAGGTCGCGGATCACCTTGGGCGACAGGTACTGCAGGATGAAGCTCTCGTCCTTGAAGCTGCTCATGGCGAACTTGATGGTCGACAGCCAGTCGGAGCCGGCGATCTCCGGGAACCAGCGGCGGTCTTCCTCGGTGGGCTCCTCGCACATGCGCCGGATGTCCCGGTACATCGCAAAGCCCAGGGCGTAAGGGTTGATGCCGCTGTAGTAGGGGCTGTCGAACCCGGGCTGGAACACCACGCTGGTGTGGGACGTCAGGAACTCCATCATGAAGCCGTCGGTGACCAGGCCTTCGTCGTACAGGTCGTTCATCAGCGTGTAGTGCCAGAAGGTCGCCCAACCTTCGTTCATCACCTGGGTCTGGCGCTGCGGGTAGAAGTACTGGGCGATCTTGCGCACGATGCGCACGATTTCCCGTTGCCACGGCTCCAGCAGCGGCGCGTGCTTCTCGATGAAGTACAGGATGTTCTCCTGCGGCTCGGCGGGGAACCGGGCGTTGTCCTTGTCGCTGAGCTTGTCGGTGCCCTTGGGGATGGTGCGCCACAGGTCGTTGATCTGCTTTTGCAGGTGCTCTTCGCGGTCCTTCTGCCGCCGCCGTTCTTCCTCGGCGGAAATCGGATACGGCCGTTTGTAGCGGTCCACGCCGTAGTTCATCAGGGCATGGCAGGAATCGAGCAGATCCTCCACCGCATCGATGCCGTGGCGCTCCTCGCACTGCATGATGTACTGCTTGGCGAACACCAGGTAATCGATGATCGAGCTGGCGTCGGTCCAGGTGCGGAACAGGTAGTTGCCCTTGAAGAAGCTGTTGTGGCCGTAGCAGGCGTGGGCCACCACCAAGGCCTGCATGCAGATGGTGTTCTCTTCCATCAGGTAGGCGATGCACGGGTCCGAGTTGATCACGATCTCGTAGGCCAGGCCCATCTGCCCGCGGCTGTAGGATTTTTCGGTGCTGAGGAAGTGCTTGCCGTAGGACCAGTGGTGATAGCCCAGCGGCATGCCGACCGACGCGTAGGCGTCCATCATCTGCTCGGCGGTGATCACCTCGATCTGGTTGGGGTAGGTGTCCAGCGCATAGCGGGCCGCGATGCGGGCGATTTCGCGGTCATAGGCCTGGATCAGCTCGAACGTCCATTCGGAGCCGGTGGAGATGGGTTGGCGCTTCTGCTCTTTGGCGGTCATGTCACTAACCTGCGCTGGAAGAGTTCACGGAAGACCGGATAGATATCCCCGGCCGAGACCAGTTGCTGCTGGGCAAACGTGTCGGAAAAGGCTTCGGCGATGCGTTCGTACTCGTACCAGAGGGCCTGGTGCTCGCGGGGGGTGATCTCCACATAAGTGTAGTACTGCACGAACGGCATGATCTGGTTGATCAGGATGTCGCGGCAGATGGGCGAATCGTCGTTCCAGTTGTCGCCGTCGGAGGCCTGGGCGGCGTAGATGTTCCACTCGTTGCTCGGATAGCGCTCGGCCATGATTTCCTGCATCAGCTTCAGGGCGCTGGAGACGATGGTGCCGCCGGTTTCCCGCGAATAGAAGAACTCTTCCTCGTCCACTTCCCGGGCGCTGGTGTGATGGCGGATGAACACCACGTCGATCTTGTCGTAGTTCCGCTTGAGGAACAGGTACAGCAGGATGAAGAAGCGCTTGGCGATGTCCTTGGTCGCCTGGGTCATGGAGCCGGACACGTCCATCAGGCAGAACATGACCGCCTTGGAGCTGGGGTTGGGCTGCTTGATCAGCAGGTTGTACTTGAGGTCGAACGTGTCGAGGAACGGCACCCGATGGATGCGGGCGCTGAGTTTCTCGATTTCCGCTTCCAGATCCTGGATATCGCCGAAGTTGTCCGGCTCTTCGCGTTTCAGCCGGGCCAGTTCTTCCTTCACCTCGCGCAGTTTCGCCCGGCTGCTGCCGGACAGCGCGATGCGCCGGGCATGGGCCGAGCGCAGGGTGCGGATGATGTTGATGCGCGAGGGGTTGCCCTCGTTGCTGATGCCGGCGCGCACGGTCTTGAAGGTGTCGGTGCCGGTCAGGTTGCGTTTGACCAGGTTCGGCAGTTCGAGGTCCTCGAACATGAATTCGAGGAATTCCTCCTGGGTGATCTGGAAGACGAACTCGTCCATGCCTTCGCCGGAGTTGCCGGCCTTGCCGGGCCCCCGGCCTCCGCCGCCTCCCGGCGGGCGGGCGATGTGTTCGCCGGCGGTGAACTCCTTGTTGCCGGGGTGCACGACGGTCTGCTTGCCCCCGCGGCCGTGGTGAAGCACCGGTTCGTCGATGTCGCGACCGGGGATGCTGATCTGCTCGCCGTGCTCCATGTCGGTGATGGAACGCCGGCTGACGGCTTCTTCGACAGCCTTCTTGATGTGGTCACGGTAGCGCCGCAGGAAGCGCTGGCGGTTCACCGTGCTCTTGTTCTTGCCATTGAGGCGTCGGTCGATCACATAGCTCATGACTGCTCCTTAGAAGCTGTCCTGCAAAGGGCCGAGCGCTCATGCAGCATTGAACCGAATGCCAAGGGACGTACACGCTCCCCCAAGCGCTTTGGGTGCTGCCTGAACCCCGCTACCGCCTTTGGAACACCTTCCTGAGGCCTGTGTAACAGAAAATGCGCACACAGGCCCCGGGCTGACGACAACCGGTCTGACCGGCCGCGGGTTACTGTGATTTCCTGACCCGCAGGTACCACTCGGAGAGCAGCCGTACCTGTTTGTCGGTGTAGCCGCGTTCGACCATCCTGGTGACGAAGTCGTTGTGCTTTTGCTGGTCCTCTTTGCTGGCCTTGGCGTTGAAGCTGATGACCGGCAGCAGGTCTTCGGTGTTCGAGAACATTTTCTTCTCGATGACCACCCGCAGTTTCTCGTAGCTGAGCCAGGTCGGGTTCTTGCCGTTGTTGTTGGCGCGGGCACGCAGCACGAAGTTGACGATCTCGTTGCGAAAATCCTTCGGATTGCTGATGCCGGCCGGTTTCTCGATCTTTTCCAGTTCCTCGTTGAGGGCGACGCGGTTGAGGATCTCGCCGGTTTCCGGATCGCGGTATTCCTGGTCCTGGATCCAGAAGTCCGCGTACAGCACGTAGCGGTCGAAGATGTTCTGGCCGTACTCGCTGTAGGACTCGAGGTAGGCGGTCTGGATCTCCTTGCCGATGAACTCGATGTAGCGCGGGGCGAGGTACTCCTTCAGGTAGCGCAGGTAGCGTTCGCGGGTCTCGGCCTGGAACTGTTCCTGTTCGATCTGCTGTTCCAGCACATAGAGCAGGTGCACCGGGTTGGCAGCGATCTCGTGCGGGTCGAAGTTGAACACCTTGGACAGGATCTTGAAGGCGAACCGGGTCGACAGGCCGTTCATGCCCTCGTCGACGCCCGCCGCATCGCGGTATTCCTGGATCGACTTGGCCTTCGGATCGGTGTCCTTGAGGTTTTCCCCGTCGTACACGCGCATCTTCGAGTAGATGTTGGAGTTCTCGGGCTCCTTGAGGCGCGACAGCACGGTGAACTGCGCGAGCATCTTGAGGGTGTCCGGCGCGCAGTGGGCCCGGGCCAGGGAGCTGTTGAACAGCAGCTTGTCGTAGATCTTCACCTCATCGCTGACCCGCAGGCAGTAAGGCACCTTGACGATGTAGATCCGGTCGATGAAGGCTTCGTTGTTCTTGTTGTTGCGGAAGGTGTGCCACTCCGATTCGTTGGAATGGGCCAGCAGGATCCCGGTGAACGGAATCGCGCCCAGGCCTTCGGTGCTGTTGTAGTTGCCTTCCTGGGTGGCGGTCAGCAACGGGTGCAGCACCTTGATCGGCGCCTTGAACATCTCGACGAATTCCATCAGGCCCTGGTTGGCCCGGCACAGCGCCCCGGAATAGCTGTAGGCGTCGGCGTCGTTCTGCGGGAATTCCTCCAGCTTGCGGATATCGACCTTGCCCACCAGCGCGGAGATGTCCTGGTTGTTCTCGTCGCCCGGTTCGGTCTTGGCCACGGCGATCTGGTTGAGGATCGAGGGGTACAGCTTGACCACGCGGAACTGGCTGATGTCGCCGCCGAACTCGGCCAGGCGTTTGGTCGCCCAGGGCGACATGATGGTGTTCAGGTAGCGGCGGGGGATGCCGAAGTCCTCTTCGAGGATCGCGCCGTCTTCGGTGGCGTTGAACAGCCCCAGGGGCGATTCGAACACCGGCGAGCCCTTGATGGCATAGAAGGGCACCTTCTCCATCAGTTGCTTGAGCTTCTCGGCCAGGGACGACTTGCCGCCGCCCACCGGGCCGAGCAGGTAGAGGATCTGTTTCTTCTCTTCCAGGCCCTGGGCCGCATGGCGGAAGTACGACACGATCTGGTCGATGCATTCTTCCATCCCGTGGAAGTCCTCAAAGGCCGGATAGCGGCGGATCACCTTGTTGGAGAAGATGCGTGACAGCCTCGAATTGGTCGAGGTGTCGAGCAGCTCGGGTTCGCCGATGGCCAGCAACAGACGCTCGGCGGCGGAAACGTAGGCGCTGCGGTCCTTTTTGCACAGTTCCAGGTATTCCTGCAGCGAGAATTCTTCCTGGCGTGTGGACTCGAAGCGTTGTTGGAAGTGGCTAAAGATACTCATGACGTCACCTCGCTCGATACGTGGAGCCGACGCCGGATCACTCAGTCGATGCTGGCAAGCAGCCGCTTGAGCAGCTGTTGTTTACCCCCCAGAACTCTTCCGCGCCGACAACCGCGAAAGCTACTCCCGATGACCCGTGCGCCGGTGTACCGGCTCTCCCCTGTTTTGGATGGCCTGGGCTTAAGGATAGTTGGGAATTGGCGAGGTAAAGGCGAGATGCGTAATTAGTTGTGGCAGACCGTTCGTCCGCCACCGTGCAAGCCCGCGGGAGCCGGGGCTTGCAGGTCGCAAAAAAATTATTCGGCGGCGCCTTGGGCGGTTTCCGAAGGATAGGTCGCACGCCACAGCTCGAAGCCGCCGTCCAGGCTGTACACGTCGGAGAAGCCCTGGCCCACCAGGTAGGCGGCCGCGCTCTGGCTGGAGTTGCCGTGGTAGCAGACCACCACCGTCGGGGCGTCGAGGTCGGCGTTGCGGATGAAGTCGGCGACCGAGTGGTTGTCCAGGTGGTGCGATCCGGTGACGTGCCCGCTGGCGAAGGCTTGCGGGTCACGGATGTCGACCACCACGGCGCCTTGCTCGCGCAGGGCCTTGGCCTGTTCCGGGGGGATGCGTTTGAATTCGCTCATGGCGGGTTCCTGTGGTCCGGCGGGTGACGCAGTCTAGCGCGGGGCGCTGGCTGACGTGGAGTGGGGGATAAGGGGGGCGACGGTCGGCAGGGCGTTGCCGTGGTCGTCGCATTTGCACGACAGGCGCTCGCCGCTGTCGACGTTCATCAGGGTGAGGCTGCCGCCCCACACGCAACCGGTGTCGAGGGCGCAGATGCCGGGCTCGTGGACGATGCCTTCGAGCGCCGCCCAATGGCCGAAGATGATCCGCAGGCCGCGGGTCCGGCGCTCCTTGTGCTGGAACCAGGGCTTGTAGCCGGGCGGGGCGGTGTCCAGGCCTTCCTTGCTCTTGAGGTCGAGCTTGCCCTCGGGGGTGCAGAAGCGCATCCGGGTGAAATAGTTGGTGATCACCCGAAGGCGCGTCACGCCCTTGAGGCTGTTGTCCCATTTCGCCGGATCGTTGCCGTACATGCCGTCCAGGTAGGCGGGGAACAGGTTGTCGTCGCGCAGGGCCGACTCGACCTCTTCGGCGCACTTGAGCGCCTTGCGCAGCGACCACTGCGGCGGGATCCCGGCGTGCACCATGGCGATCTCGCGCCGCTCGTCGTAGTGCATCAGCTTCTGCCGGCGCAGCCAGTCCAACAGCTCGGGGCCGTCGGGGGCTTCGAGGATCTCGCGCAGGGTGTCGCTCTTCTTCATGCGCTCGATGTTCTGGCCGGCGGCCAGCAAGTGCAGGTCATGGTTGCCCAGCACGCACACCAGCGAGTCGCGCAGCCCGTACAGGTAGCGCAGGGTCTCCAGGGACTGCGGGCCGCGGTTGACCAGATCGCCCACCAGCCACAGACGGTCCAGCGCCGGGTCGAAGGCGACCTGGCCGAGCAGGCACTTGAGCGGTTCGAGGCAGCCTTGCAGGTCGCCCACGGCGTAGGTCGCCATCAGTGCAGGGCTCCGGGCACGGCGAGGCGGAAAGGCTTGATGACGGCGTCGAAATGCTTGCCGTCGTCGGCGACCATTTCGTAGGAGCCCTGCATGGTGCCGACCTGGGTGGTCATCACCGTGCCGCTGCTGTAGGTGTGGCTCTGGCCCGCTTCGATCAGCGGTTGCTGGCCCACCACGCCGGCGCCGCGGACTTCCTCGACATGCCCGTCGCCATCGGTGATGACCCAGTGCCGCGACATCAGTCGGGCCGGCCGGTCGCCGTTGTTCTGCACGGTGATGGTGTAGGCGAAGGCGAAGCGGTCGTGCTCGGGTTGCGATTGGTCTGCCAGGTAGCGGGTGACCACGCTGACGTCGACCTGATAACGGGGATCGGACATGCAAAAGGCCTTAAGAGCGAAGCGCAACGCAGGGGTGCGGCTGATGGGGATTCAGTCTAGGCAAGTATCGGGCAACAGACCAGCGCGGCGGTTGCCCGATGACGCCGTCAGTCGGCCTTGGGCGGCTGCTGGGGTTTCTCGGCGAGCTGGTCGGCCAGGCGTACGAACGCCGCCAGGTCCAGTTGCTCGGGGCGCAGGCTGCCGTCGACGCCCGCCGCTTCGATCTCGGCGCTGGTGAGCAGTTGCTTGAGGGTGTTGCGCAGGGTCTTGCGGCGCTGGTTGAACGCCTCGCGCACCACGCGCTCGAGCAGCCGGTGATCCTTGGCCGGGTGCGGCAGCACGGCGTGGGGCACCAGGCGGACGATGGCCGAGTCGACCTTCGGCGGCGGGTTGAACGCGCCGGGGCCGACGTTGAACAGATGTTCGACCCGGCAATGGTACTGGACCATGATCGACAGGCGACCCCAGTCGCCGCCGCCGGGGCCTGCGGCCAGGCGCTCGACCACTTCCTTCTGCAGCATGAAGTGCATGTCGCGGATCAGGTGCGAGTTGTCCAGCAGGTGGAAAATCAGCGGGGTGGAGATGTTGTACGGCAGGTTGCCGACCACCCGCAGCGTGTTCGGCGCGGCGTTGAGGGTGTTGAAGTCGAACTTCAGCGCATCGCCCTGGTGCAGGTTGAAGTTGCTCTTGCCGGCGAACTGACTGTTGAGGATCGGGATCAGGTCCTTGTCCAGCTCGACCACGTCGAGCTGGGCGCCGGCGCCGAGCAGGCCTTCGGTCAATGCGCCCTGGCCCGGGCCGATCTCCAGCATGCGGTCTTCGGGCTTGGCGTGGATGGCGCGCAGGATGCGGTCGATGATGCCCGCATCGTGCAGGAAGTTCTGGCCAAAGCGTTTGCGCGCCTTGTGTTGGTATTGCTCGGTCATAAACGGGTCTCGGCCATCTGGTAGGCGGTTTCCAGGGCGACCTGCAGGCTGCCGGTGTCGATCCGGCCGCTGCCGGCCAGGTCCAGGGCGGTGCCGTGGTCGACGGAGGTGCGGATGATCGGCAGGCCCAGGGTCACATTGACCGCTGCGCCGAAGCCTTTGTACTTCAGCACGGGCAGGCCCTGGTCGTGGTACATCGCCAGCACCGCGTCGCAGTGCTCCAGATATTTGGGGGTGAACAGGGTGTCGGCCGGCAGCGGGCCGCGAAGGTCCATGCCTTCGCTGCGCAGACGCTCCAGCGTCGGTTCGATGATGTCGATTTCTTCATGGCCCAGGTGGCCGCCTTCGCCGGCGTGCGGGTTGAGCCCGCAGACCAGGATGCGCGGCCGGGCGATGCCGAACTTGTCTTGCAGGTCGGCGTGCAGGATCCGCGTGACCCGCTCCAGCCGCTGCGGCGTGATCGCGTCGGCGATCTCGCGCAGGGGCAGGTGGGTGGTGACCAGCGCCACGCGCAGGCCGCGGGTGGCGAGCATCATCACCACCTGGGCGGTGTGGGTCAGGTCGGCGAGGAATTCGGTGTGCCCGGAGAAGGCGATGCCGGATTCGTTGATCACGCCCTTGTGCACCGGGGCGGTGATCATCCCGGCGAAGTCGCCGTTCAGGCAGCCTTGGCCGGCGCGGGTCAGGGTTTCGAGGACGAACGCGGCGTTGGCCTTGTCCAGTTGCCCGGTGACCACCGGGGCGCTCAGCGGCGTGTCCCAGACGTACAGGCTGCCGGCCGGCGCCGGAGCGTCCGGCCAGTGGTCAGGGGTGACGGCCAGCACGTCGACGGCCAGCCCCAGCTGCGCGGCCCGCTCAAGGAGCAGGTCGCGGCTGGTGATGGCGATCAGGGGGTGCGGCTGGGGCTGCGAGGCGAGCAGCAGGCACAGGTCGGGACCGATGCCGGCCGGTTCGCCGGGTGTCAGCGCGAAACGCTTGGGTTTCACTGCGCTGCCTGGTCTGCGCCAGGGAGTTTGATTTCAACGTAGGCTTCGTCACGGATCTGACGCAGCCAGGTCTGCAGCTCTTCGTCGTACTTGCGGTTGCGCAGCACGGTCATCGCTTGCTGCTCCCGCGCCTGGGCGGTGCTGTCGGTGGCGCGGCGGCCAAGGACTTCCAGCACGTGCCAGCCGTACTGGGTCTGGAACGGCTTGGACAGCTGACCCTGCGGGGACTTGGCCATCACGGCGCGGAACTCCGGCACCAACGCGTTCGGGTCGATCCAGTTCAGGTCGCCGCCGTTGAGGGCGGAACCCGGGTCTTCCGAGTATTTCTTCGCCAGCTCGGCAAAGTCTTCGCCGGCTTCGATGCGGTTGTACAGCGACTGGGCCAGCTCTTTGGTCTTCGCCTCGTCACGGACCGGACTTGGCTTGACCAGGATGTGGCGCACATGCACTTCGTCGCGCACCTGGCCTTCGCCGCCGCGCTTCTCCAGCAGCTTCAGGATGATGAAGCCGCCCGGGGTGCGGGCCGGTTGGGTGATTTCGCCCGGCGACATGCTGCTCAGTTCGCGGTCGAACGGCGGCGGCAGCTGGGCGGCCTTACGCCAGCCCATGTCGCCGCCTTCCAGCGCGTTGTCGCTGGCGGACTTGGCCACGGCCATCTGGCCGAAGTCGGCGCCTTGTTTGAGCTGCTGGTAAACGTCCATGGCCTGGCGGGCGGCGCTCTGAATCGCTTCGGAGTTGGCGCTTTCCGGGGTCGGGATCAGGATGTTGGCCAGGTGCAGCTCTTCGGAGAGCTGCATCTTGCCCAGGTCCGAGGCCAGGAAGTTCTTCACTTCCTGTTCCGACACCTGGATGCGTTCGGCCACACGGCGCTGACGCACGCGGCTGATGACCATCTCGCGGCGGATCTGGTCGCGGGCTTCGTCGTAGGACAGGCCGTCGCGGGACAACGCGGCGCGGAACTGGTCCACGGTCATGTTGTTGCGCTGGGCGATGGTGCCTACGGCCTGGTTCAGCTCTTCGTCGGTGATGCGGATGCCGGAGCGTTCGCCGATCTGCAGTTGCAGGTTCTCGACGATCAGGCGTTCCAGCACTTGCTGGTCCAGCACGCCCGGAGGCGGCAGGCCGCCGCCGCGCTTGGCGATGGTTTTCTGCACCTCGTGGACGCGTTGGTCCAGCTGGCTCTGCATGACCACGTCGTTGTCGACGATGGCCACCACTTTATCGATGGACTGCACCGCGGCGCCGGCCGAAGTACCGAGGAACAGCGCGCCCAGCATCAGCGGGCGCAGACAATCAGAAAGCTTGGTCTTCACGTTGACGATAACCTTGGATGCCTTTGTCGAGGAAGCTCTCTACCTTGGTGCCTACGACACCGCCGAGGCCTTTCAGGACGATTTGGAGGAAGACGCCGTGGTCGCCTTTTTCGTTTTGCGGAGCCTGCTGACTGAACTCGTCGTAGGACACCCAATAACGGTTGATCAGGCGCAGTTTCCAGCAGCAGTTGTCGTACTCGAAACCACCGAAGGCTTCCAGCGTGCGATTGCGGTTGTAGTCGTACTGCCAGCGGCTGATGGCGCTCCACTGCGGCACGATCGGCCAGATCGCCGAGAAGTCGTGCTGCTTGATCTTGTAGTAGTCCTTCACGTAGTTCGGATCGCCCGGTACGCCGTAGTCGCCGCCGCCCACCGACCATTTGCCGGTGTTCTGGTCGTAGCGGACCTGGTCGTTGCGGTAGCGGTAACCGAAGTTGACCACCTTGTTCGGGTTGTCTTCAGGCTGGTAGTGGAACATCGCGCTGCCCGAACGCGGGCTGCGGCTGTCCGGATCCCAGTTGTAGTCCGCGGTGGTGCGCCAGTCGCGGTTCCAGCGGTACTCGTATTCCAGCGCGTACGGCGAGACGTTGGAGTGCGCGTCGTCGCGGGTCTTGGCGTCGATGCCCGGCAGCTGGACTTCGCGATCCTTGAAGTAGAGGGCCTGGCCGACGCTGATGCGTTGACGCTCGAAGCCGTCGTCCTCGATCCAGCGGCTGGTCACGCCCAGCGACAGCTTGTTCTCGTCGCCGACGCGGTCGGAGCCGGAGAAGCGGTTGTCGCGGAACAGCGAGGCATAGTTGAACGTGTATTCGCTGGTGTCGAATACCGGGATGTCCTCTTGGTCGACCTCCGGTACGTAGAGGTAGAACAGGCGCGGTTCCAGGGTCTGGCGGTAGTTCTTGCCGAAGTAGGACGTGTCGCGGTCGAAGTACAGGCCGCTGTCGATGCTGGCGATCGGCACGCCGCGGTTCTGGTTGCTGCCGAACTTGCCGCCGAGGTACTTGGTGCCGGCAGCGGCTGCCGCCGCTTCCTGCTGCACGATCTGGTTCTTGCCGGTGCTGTCCAGGTCCAGCTGGTACTGGGTGTACTGGTACTTGAGCGATGGCTTGAGGAAACCATAGGTCCAGTTCAGCGGCAGGCTGACACCCGGCTTCAGGTTCAGGCGGTCGCCGTTGGCGCGGGCCAGGCCGGTAACGTTGTTGTCGAGACGGCTTTCGACGCTGCCGTCCTCGTTCACGAAGTTGCCGTTCTTCAGGTCACGGTCGAAGCGAACCAGCTCCGTCTCGTAGTCGAAGTCCAGGCCTTCCGGATGGTAAGGCAGCTGGCCGTTGAAGGTGATCTGCGGCAGTCGGTCATACGGCGTGATGTTCGACACGGTCGCCAGCTGGTAAGCCTGGGCGTTCAACCGGGCGGTGTAGCTGTCGCCGCGGTAGGTGACCGAGCCTTGCTGGTTCACGTAGTCGGCGCTCTTCACGCCGATCTGGTCGGTTTCCAGGTCTTGGAAGTAGTACGGGTCGCTGATCTTGGTGTAGTCGACCTGGGTGAACACGCGGGAGTCGAGACCGCCCTTGTGCTGCCAGTTGTACATGTACCGGTTCTTCTGGTAGTCGGTCTGCTTGCTGCGGTCGGTGTCCTCGTCATTGAGGTACGCCGCACCGAACTGCCCTTCGCTGGACTTGGTCAGGTAGCGGAACTCGCCTTCCATCAGCAAGCCGCGCTTGGCCATGTAGCGCGGGTACAACGTGGCGTCGTAGTTCGGCGCCAGGTTGAAGTAGTACGGGGTGACCAGCATGAAGCCGGTGTCGCTGCTGGTGCCGATGCTCGGCGGCAGGAAGCCCGACTGGCGGCGGTCGTCGATCGGGAAGTAGATGTACGGGGTGTACAGGACCGGAATGTCCTTGACCCGCAGCGTCACGTTGGTCGCGGTGCCGAAGCCGGTGGCCGGGTTCAGGGTGATGTTGTTGCCCTTGAGCTGCCAGGCGTTGCTGTTCGGTTCGCACGTGGTGTACGTGCCGTCCTTGAGGCGGATGATCGCGTTCTCGGCCCGTTTGGCGTACAGCGCGTTGCCGCGGATGCGCGACTTGTGCATCACGTACTCGGCGTTGTCGACCTTCGCTTCACCGGTGTCCAGCTGCACGTCGGCGTGGTCGCCGACGATCAGCGCGCCGTTGTCGCGGATGCGCACGTTGCCCGCCAGTTCGCCGCGGCTCTCGGCCTGGTACAGGTTGGCCTCGTCGGCCTCGACCTGCATGCTGCCCTGACGCATGACCACGTCGCCGGCCAGGCTCGCGACCTGCGAATCCTGTTGGTAGCGGGAGGCCTTGGCGCCGATGAAGGTCGGTGCGTCACTTTTGTTCGTCTTGTCATTCATGCCAGGACGAATCGGTTCGATATAGGAACCAGAGCAGTAAGGACCTGTCTCGGCCAGTTGGGCGGCGGTGAGCTTCTCGCGCGGCACCCAGTCGAGGTGACTGTAGTCTTCGCTGCGGGATTTCAGGCCACGGCCCTTGGACTCGGTGACGAGCACGGGTTTGGGGCCGGTGTCCTGGCTGGCGCCGCTTTCGGCCGGCGCTTCGCCGGCGGCGCTGACGGCGCTGCCGTCATGCACCGGACGCGGCGGCAAGGCAGCGGCCGTGGACTTGGGCGCACAGGCCCAGCCGCCCGACTCCGAGACGGAGCAGTCATACTGCTCGGCCGCGGTGACGAAGGAACTGGCCAGAGGTTGCATGGCCAGCAGGCTGCCGGTCATCAACAACGGAAATTTTTTACGAAACGCGGGGGATTTCAATGCCATCTTATTAGTCCGGGCTTCCTGCGTGCCATCTGCCCGCGGTGTGGGCCGCACGCCTCTCGATGGTCTGAAAAAGATGCTGGATAATAAAGCATGACCCGCTTGACGGCTAGCGCCGTCGGAGACCCTTGCAATGCCTGACCAAGATGTACGCTTGCAACACCTGAAAGTTTGGCTCGACGAACAGCTGGCGACGCTTTTCGCCGAGCAGCAGTGGGGCGCCGTCCCCCCGGCCACCTTGACCGCGGCCAGCAGCGACGCGAGTTTCCGCCGATATTTCCGCTGGGAAGGCGCCGGGCGCAGCTTCATCGTGATGGACGCCCCGCCGCCCCAGGAAAACTGCAAACCCTTCGTGGATATCGCGTTTCTGCTGGCCAAATCCGGCATCAACGTGCCGAAAATTTATGCGCAGGACCTGGAGCGCGGCTTCCTTTTACTCAATGACCTGGGTAACAAGACCTATCTGGACGTGATCGGCAGCGACAACGCCGACGCGCTTTTCGACGATGCCCTGAAGGCGCTGCTGGCGTTTCAGCAGTTGCCGATGGTGGCGCCGCTGCCCAGTTACGATGTCGCCTTGCTCACGCGCGAGCTGGAGCTGTTCCCGGAGTGGTACGTCAAGCGCGAGCTGGGCATCGAGTTCGATCCGGCCCAGCAACGGCAGTGGCAGCAGGTCAGCGAGCTGCTGATCGACAGCGCCCTGGCCCAGCCCAAGGTGCTGGTGCACCGCGACTACATGCCGCGCAACCTGATGCTCAGCGAGCCGAACCCCGGCGTGCTGGATTTCCAGGACGCCGTGTACGGCCCGGTGACCTACGACGTGACCTGCCTGTTCAAGGATGCCTTCCTCAGCTGGCCGCCGGAGCGTGTGCGCGGCTGGCTGCATGGCTACTGGCAACAGGCCTCGGCGCTGAACATTCCGGTGCAGCCGGATTTCGAGGCGTTCCTGCGTGCCAGCGACCTGATGGGGGTGCAGCGCCACCTCAAGGTCATCGGCATCTTCGCCCGCATCTGCCACCGTGACGGCAAGCCGCGCTACCTGACCGATGTGCCGCGCTTCTTCGCCTATATAGATGAAGTGATCGCCCGCCGTCCGGAGCTTGAGCCGTTGCAGGCGCTGCTCGTCAGCCTGCGTGCCGGGGTGAATGCATGAAGGCGATGATTCTGGCGGCAGGCAAGGGCGAGCGCATGCGCCCGCTGACCCTGACCACCCCCAAGCCGCTGGTGCGCGCCGGCGGCATCCCGCTGATCGAGTACCACCTGCACGCCCTGGCGGCGGCCGGTTTCGATGACATCGTGATCAACCACGCCTGGCTCGGCCAGCAGATCGAGGACTACCTGGGCGACGGCTCGCGCTACGGCGTGCGCATCCGCTATTCGCCGGAAGGCGAGCCGCTGGAGACCGGCGGCGGGATATTCCGGGCGTTGCCGCTGCTGGGCGACGAGGCGTTCCTGGTGGTCAACGGCGACATCTGGACGGACTACGACTTCAGCGTGCTGCATCAGCCGATCGCCGGTCTGGCGCACCTGGTGCTGGCGGACAACCCGGCCCATCACCCGGCCGGCGATTTCGTCCTCGACAACGGGCGTGTCCAGGATGGACAGCCACAGGCGCGGACCCTGACCTACAGCGGCATCGCCGTCCTGCACCCGCAGCTGTTCGACGGCTGCGGGGCGGGCGCGTTCAAGCTCGCGCCGCTGCTGCGCGACGCCATGGCGCGCGGCCAGGTGACGGGCGAACGGCTGAAGGGGCAGTGGGTGGATGTCGGCACCCATGAACGTCTGGCCGAAGCCGAAAAACTGATAGAAGCGAGCCGTTGATATGTTGTGGCCAGGGACTCTGATTGGAGCCGGAGCGGGTTTTGCGATCGCCAGCATTCCGGGGGCCATGCTTGGGGCGTTGTTGGGGCAAGCGCTGGATCGGCGCCTGCACCTGCAGAGCTGGGGACATTTGCGCGAACGGCTCGGCGGCAGGCCGATGCTGCGCAACGATGAATTGCTGTTCGTGCTGCTGGGGCGTCTGGCCAAGAGCGACGGGCGCGTCACCGACGGGCATATCCAGCAGGCGCGCCACGAAATGCGTGCGCTGGACATGGGCGAACCGGCCCAGCGCCGGGCGATCGCCGCGTTCAACCGCGGCAAGTCCGGCAACGACAACCTGCGCAGCTATCTGCGGCGGCTGGGGGCCCAGCCCCATGCGGCCGAAGGCGTGCTGCGCGCGTGTTGGCGGATGGTCTGGGCCGACGGCCGGGCCGGCGTGAGCGAGCGCGAACTGTTGGCGCAGTGGGGCAAGTGGCTGGGCTGGACGACGCATCAGGTGCAGGCGCTGGCGACGGACTACGAGCCGCACAAGCGGCCCATCGTCAGTGCAGCGGTGAGCTATCAGGAAGCGATGCGCCTGCTCGGGGTGTCGGCGACCAGCGAGCCGGCGCAGATCAAGCGGGCGTACCGGCGGCTGCTCAGCCGCCATCACCCGGACAAGGTCGCCGGCAGCGGCGCGACGCCTGCGCAAGTGCGTGAAGCCACGGAGAAGACCCGCGAACTGCACACCGCCTACACCTTGATCCGTGAGCGGCGGGATTTTCGCTAGGCACTGTGTTCCGGGGTGTTTGGATCAGTCGAATCGCGAGCAGGCTCGCTCCTACAGTTGACCGTGTTCAAACTGTAGGAGCGAGCCTGCTCGCGATGGGTTCGACGGGTTCTCTCAGTCCGCGCTCTGCGGATTCAGCCAGCCCTTCACCCGACGGAACAGTTGTTCCTGCTCGGCCTTCTTGTCCGGCAGCGCCTTGAGCCCCACCTGGCTGAACGCCGAGGTCTTCAGGCGTTTGCTGGCTTGCAGGCGCTCCAGAGCCGCGTTGCGGTCCGGCGCCTTGTCCATGTAGTAGAGGTCGGCCGTCGGCAGTTTCAGGGTCGGCGTCAGTTCCGCCAGCTCAGGCTTGGCCTTGAGCGGTGCCTGGGCGGCGACCATCACCAGTTTTTCCACTTGCGCGGTCTGCCGTTCGCTCAGGTAGCGCGCAGCCCAATAGGCGCCGGTGCCGTGCCCGAGCACGACGACGCTGCGGGCGCTCTGCTGTTCGGCGTAGGCGATGGCGGCGTCGATGCGGGCGAAGATCCGCTCGGCGTCGGCCTTGGCCTGCTCTTCGGTGGTTTCGGCGACGACCTTGTCGGCCACCTCGGCCTCGCCGCCGGCGGCCTGTTCGATCGGCTCGGCGGTGGTGGAGTCCTTGCTGCCGGGATCGGCGGCTTTCGGCGCCGCCGGCGCTTCGGCGGTGCGCGGCGCGATGGCGTCGCCTTGCAGGTCCGGCAGGGTGATGCTGAGGCTGCTCCACTGCGCATCCGGCAGCTTCTGCCGCAGCGGCGCGATCGCCTGGGGCCAGTCGGCGGTTTCGCCGGCGCCGGGGACGATGATCACCGCACCTTTGGGTTCGGCGGTATTGGCGGGTTTCCACAGGGCGAGGAAACTGTCGCCACCGGCCTGCAACTGCTGCTGTTCCTGCGCCGGAACCTTGCGTTCGAGTGCCGCCGACTCTTCCTGACTACGCTCAGGCAGTGGCTGGCGTTCGGCCGGCTTCTCGCCGGCAGGTTGTTCTGCCTGGGCGGCAGGGGCCGGATCGGCGGCTTCGACAGAAAACGCACAAGGCAGGATCAGCGACAGGCACAATGCTGGCATTGCCAGGCGGTAGACAGGGGGCATCGGTTATTCCAGGCCAGAAAGTATCCCGGCAGCCTAATGGGTTGGTCAGAATTTGTCAGTGTACGAGACTTCGATGATGCGATTTTGCTGCCTGTGGGTTATCGGCTGTTTGTGGTTTCCCTTGATGGGCTGGGCCGCGCCTGCGCCCACGGCCCATGCCGCGCAGTTGACGGCCGGCGAGCGGCAATGGCTGGCGCAGCACCGCGAACTGCGGGTCGGCCTGGTGCTGCAGGCGCCGTATGCGCAGTACGACCGGCGCCTGCAGCGGTTGTCCGGGCCCAACGTCGACCTGATGAACTGGCTGGCCAAGGCCCTCGACGTCGAACTGACCTGGCGTAACTTCCCTGACCTGGCGCAGTTGGAGGCCGCCGCCCAGGACGGCGAGATCGACATCGCGCCGGGCCTGACCCAGACGCCGGCTGCGCTGCGCCTGTGGCAGTTCTCCGATCCGTACATGCGCGTGCCGCAACTGGTGGTCAGCGACCAGAAGGCCGGCGGCACGGTGGAGCTGGAGAAGCTCGACAGCCAGACCCGCGTCGCCGTGCGCATGCCGAGCGTGACGGCGGACTATCTGCGCAGCAACTACCCGCACCTCAACCTGCAAGGCGTGCCGATGGAGCGTCAGGCCCTGCAATTGCTGCTCAGCCAGCAGGCCGGCTACGCGGTGGTCGACGAGGCGCAGCTGGGGCGCCTGTCGGTGGAGCCGGAGTTCTCCGGTCTGGTGGTGGTCGGCGACATCGGCCTGCCGCAATTGCTGCGGGTGGCCACGCGTCGGGACTGGCCGGAGCTGGCCGGCATTGTCGAAAGCGCGCTGCGGGCGGTCCCGGCCAAGGATCTGGAGCGTCTGCACAGCCGCTGGCTGCAGCCCAAGTATCCGCGGCTGACGGAGTCGCCGGGGTTCTGGCAGAACCTGAGCCTGCTGTTCGCGGTGCTGCTGCTCATCTGCGCGGCCCTGGTGGCCTGGCAGCGGCGCCAGCAGCACAGCCTCGAACAGCGCCTGCTGGCCGCACGGGAGGACATCGCCCTGCGCGCCGCCAGCGAAGAGGCCCTGCGCCTGACCCAGTTCTCCATCGACCAAAGCACCGTCGGCATCCTCTGGGTCAACTGGGACAGCCATGTGCGCTACGCCAACCGGGCGGCGGAGACCATGCTCGGCTATCCGCCGGGCGGGATCATCGAGCGTCCCCTGATCGACTTCGAACCGGGCCTGCACATGGATCGTTGGCTGAACCTGTGGAAGCGCGCCAGGACCCGCGAGGAAGAACCGCTGAGCTTCGAAAGCCTGTGCGTGCGGGCCGACGGCAGCGTGCTGCCGGCGGATGTGTCGCTGAGTTTCCTCAGGTTCCGCGACAGCGAGTACCTGGTGGTCTACCTCACCGACGTCACCGAACGCCGCCGGGCCCTGGCGGCCTTGCAGGAAAGCGAAGCGCGGCTCAAGGGCATCGCTGCCAACGTGCCGGGCCTGGTGTTCCGGCTGGAGCGGGCGCCGGTGACCGGGCAAATCGATTTCGCCTACATCAGCGAAGGCAGCGAGACCCTGGTGGGCTACGCCCCGGCCGCCATCGCCCACCGCGACATGGGCCTGCGCAGCCTGGTGCATCCGGATGACCGGGCCAGCTATCACCAGACCCAGGATCGCGCCCTGGACACCGACAGCGACTGGTCGTGGCAGGGCCGCATCCTCACCCGCCAGGGCGAGCAGCGCTGGGCCGAGATCAAGGCGATCACCCGTCGACTGGAGGACGGTGCCTACGTCTGGGACGGCATCGTCTGGGACATCAGCGAAAGCAAGCGCATCGAACTGGAGCTGGCGGCTTCCCGCGAGCAGCTGCGTGAACTGTCGGCGCACCTTGAGAGCGTGCGCGAAGAGGAAAAGGCGCGCATCGCCCGGGAAGTGCACGATGAGCTGGGGCAAATGCTCACGGTGCTGAAACTGGAGACATCGATGTGCGAACTGGCCTACGCGCAGCTCGACCCTGGCCTGCACGAACGCCTGAACAGCATGAAGCGCCTGATCGCCCAGCTGTTCCAGTTGGTGCGCGACGTGGCGACGGCGCTGCGCCCGCCGATCCTCGACGCCGGGATCGCGTCGGCCATCGAGTGGCAGGCCCGGCGCTTCGAGGCGCGCACCCAGATCCCGTGCCTGGTGCAAGTGCCGGACAACCTGCCGGCCCTCAGCGACGCCAAGGCCGTCGGCCTGTTCCGGATCCTCCAGGAGGCGCTGACCAATGTCATGCGCCATGCCCAGGCGCATACTGTGGAAGTGACGCTGGCCCTTGAAGGCGACGAACTGTGTCTGACGGTCAGTGACGATGGCGTAGGATTTGTCGCCGCAGCCGGCCGGCCGACATCGTTCGGCCTGGTGGGCATGCGCGAGCGGGTGTTGATCATGGGCGGCAGCCTGCAGCTCGACAGCGAGCCGGGAGAGGGCACCAGCCTGGTGGTGCGGGTGCCGGTGAATGAGGCCTGACGGTGCGGCGCCTTGTCCGCGAATGAAATGGGCTCTGAAACAACAAGAATGGAGAGCGACGTGATCCGTGTACTGGTAGCCGAAGACCACACCATCGTGCGCGAGGGCATCAAGCAATTGATCGGCCTGGCCAAGGACCTGCAGGTGGCGGGGGAGGCGAGCAATGGCGAACAGTTGCTCGACACCCTGCGCAACGTGCCGTGCGAGGTGGTGCTGCTGGACATCTCGATGCCGGGCGTCAACGGCCTGGAGGCGATTCCGCGGATCCGTGCGCTGAACAACCCGCCGGCGATCCTGGTGCTGTCGATGCACGACGAGGCGCAGATGGCCGCCCGGGCGCTGAAGGTCGGCGCCGCCGGCTACGCCACCAAGGACAGCGACCCGTCGCTGCTGCTGACCGCCATCCGCAAGGTCGCGGCGGGCGGGCGCTACATCGACCCGGAACTGGCCGACCGCATGGTCTTCGAAGTCGGCCTGACCGATGCCCGGCCGTTGCATTCCTTGCTGTCGGAGCGCGAATTCTCCGTGTTCGAACGCCTGGCCCAGGGCGCCAACGTCAACGACATCGCCCAACAACTGGCCTTGAGCAGCAAGACCATCAGCACCCACAAGGCGCGGCTGATGCAGAAGCTCAACATCACCTCCCTCGCTGAACTTGTGAAGTACGCCATGGAACACAAGCTGCTCTGACCTTTGCCGTTGCCCTGTGGCCGCCATCGCCAGCAGGCTGGCTCCCACAGGGGGTTTGGTTGAACGCAACGTTTGCGGTCACTGTAGAACCCTGTGGGAGCGGGCTTGCCCGCGAAGGGGCCGTCACATTCAACACCCATGCTGGCAGGTCCGACGCTTTCGCGGGCAAGCCCGCTCCCACAAGGAAAGGTGTCGGCATATCCATCCGCGACACGGCCCCTGCCCGCACTGGCGGCACGTAGCTGCAAGCGTGCCGCTGCATTTGCCCAAACGCGCCATCCTTGTAGGGCGATCCCTACCCCCAACCTTCCATCCGGCTGAGGCGAATCTCTCCTGCACCCCGATTTGCGCGGCTGGGGACAGCCACTAGGCTTAAGCCCACAGCAGTCATCAACAACAAAGGTGCGGGTATGAGCCAGGTCGAAACAAACGCAGGGGCCAGCGATGTGCTGGTCAGCTTTCGTGGAGTGCAGAAGAGCTACGACGGCGAGAACCTGATCGTCAAAGACCTCAACCTGGACATCCGCAAAGGCGAGTTCCTGACCCTGCTCGGGCCGTCCGGGTCGGGCAAGACCACCAGCCTGATGATGCTCGCCGGCTTCGAGACGCCGACAGCCGGGGAAATCCTGCTGGCGGGCCGTGCGATCAACAACGTGCCGCCGCACAAGCGCGACATCGGCATGGTGTTCCAGAACTACGCCCTGTTCCCGCACATGACCGTGGCCGAGAACCTGGCGTTTCCCTTGACCGTGCGCGGCCTGAACAAGAGCGACGTCACCGACAAGGTGAAAAAGGCCCTGGGCATGGTGCAGCTCGATGCGTTCGCCCAACGCTATCCGGGGCAGTTGTCCGGCGGCCAGCAGCAGCGTGTGGCCCTGGCCCGCGCCTTGGTGTTCGAGCCGCAATTGGTGCTGATGGACGAACCTCTGGGCGCCCTCGACAAACAGCTGCGCGAACACATGCAGATGGAGATCAAGCACCTGCACCAGCGCCTCGGCGTGACCGTGGTCTACGTGACCCACGACCAGGGCGAAGCCCTGACCATGTCTGACCGCGTCGCGGTGTTCCACCAGGGCGAGATCCAGCAGATCGCGCCGCCGCGCACCCTCTACGAAGAGCCGAAGAACACCTTCGTCGCCAACTTCATCGGCGAGAACAACCGCCTCCACGGCCGACTGGTCAGCCAGGACGGTGAGCGCTGCGTGGTCGAGCTCGGCCGCGGGGAGAAGGTCGAGGCGCTGGCGGTCAACGTCGGCCAGAGCGGCGAGCCGGTGACCCTGTCGATCCGTCCGGAGCGGGTGAGCCTCAACGGCTCCAGCGACCGCTGCGTCAACCGCTTCTCCGGACGGGTGGCCGAATTCATCTACCTGGGCGACCACGTCCGGGTGCGCCTGGAAGTCTGCGGCAAGACCGACTTCTTCGTGAAACAGCCGATCGCCGAGCTCGATCCTGCGCTCAGCGTCGGCGACGTGGTGCCGCTCGGCTGGCAGGTCGAGCACGTCCGCGCGCTCGACCCTCTTCAAGAGGCGCATTGATCGCCCCCGCAACACCAACACCAACCTGCACGTGGAGAGAACAATAAATGTTGAGATCCCTGAAGTTCACCGCCCTGACCCTGGGCCTGATGGGTGCGGCAAGCGCCATGGCCGCAGGTCCCGACCTGACGGTGGTGTCGTTTGGCGGTGCGAACAAGGCCGCGCAAGTCAAAGCCTTCTACGCCCCGTGGGAAGCGGCGGGCAACGGCAAGATCGTCGCCGGCGAGTACAACGGCGAGATGGCCAAGGTCAAGGCCATGGTCGACACCAAGAGCGTGTCGTGGGACCTGGTGGAGGTCGAGTCGCCGGAACTGTCCCGCGGTTGCGACGAAGACATGTTCGAACAGCTCGACCCTGCGCTGTTCGGCAAGGGCGAAGACTACGTCAAGGGCGCGATCCAGCCGTGCGGCGTCGGCTTCTTCGTGTGGTCGACCGTGCTGGCCTACAACGCCGACAAGCTCAAGACCGCACCGACCAGCTGGGCCGATTTCTGGGACACCAAGAAATTCCCGGGCAAGCGCGGCCTGCGCAAGGGCGCCAAGTACACCCTCGAATTCGCTCTGATGGCCGACGGCGTCGCGCCCAAGGACGTCTACAAGGAGCTGGCCAGCAAGAACGGCCAGGATCGTGCCTTCAAGAAACTGGACGAGCTGAAGCCGAACATCCAGTGGTGGGAAGCCGGCGCCCAGCCGCCGCAGTACCTGGCCTCCGGTGACGTGGTCATGAGCTCGGCCTACAACGGTCGGATCGCGGCGGTGCAGAAGGAATCCAACCTCAAGGTCGTGTGGAACGGCGGCATCTACGACTTCGACGCCTGGGCCATCCCGAAAGGCCTGGACAAGGCCCGCGCGGAAGCGGCGAAGAAGTTCATCGCGTTCTCGGTGCAGCCGCAGCAGCAGAAGACCTACTCGGAAAACATCGCCTACGGTCCGGCCAATACCCAGGCAGTGCCGCTGCTGGCCAAGGATGTCCTGAAGGACATGCCGACCACCCCGGAAAACATCGCCAACCAGGTGCAGATCGACGTCAGCTTCTGGGCTGACAACGGCGAGCAACTGGAGCAGCGCTTCAACTCCTGGGCAGCGAAGTAACACGCCCCGCAGGGGTGGGTTCGCCCCCACTCCTGCGGGAGCGAGCCTGCCCGCGAAAGCGCTCGTCCGGTCAGCCTGAAAGTTGTACGTGCTGACCTCTTCGCGAGCAGGCTCGCTCCCACATTACCGATCCTGAAGATTTGCGGAGTACGTCATGGCCATCGCCGTTCCCCTGAACGAGGGCAACAGCCCCACCTTGAAGCAGCGGCTCAAGCACGCCGAGCGGGTCAACCGCTGGAAGGCCCAGGCGCTGATCGCGCCGCTGGTGCTGTTTCTGTTGCTGGTGTTCCTGGTGCCGATCGTGGCGCTGCTCTACAAGAGCGTCGGCAACCCGGAAGTGGTCGGCGGCATGCCGCGCACCGTGGCGGCCATCGCCGGCTGGGACGGCCGCGGCCTGCCCGCCGAAGCGGTCTACAAGGCGGCCGGCGAAGACCTCGCCGAGGCCCGCAAGAATCAGACGCTGGGCGATCTGTCCAAGCGCTTGAACATGGAGTTGGCCGGCTACCGCAGCCTGCTGACCAAAACCGCCCGGGGCCTGCCGTTCGCCACCGAACCCGCCTCCTATAAAGAAGCGCTGGAAGGCCTCGACGAACGCTGGGGCGATCCGGCCTACTGGCAAGCGGTGAAGCGCAACACCAGCAGCCTCACCCCGTTCTACCTGCTGGCGGCGGTCGATCACCGCATCGACGACCTCGGCGAACTGGCCCCGGCCACCCCGGACCAGGCGATCTACCTGGACATCTTCGCCCGCACGTTCTGGATGGGGCTGGTCATCACCGGCATCTGCCTGGTGCTGGCCTATCCGCTGGCGTACCTGCTGGCGAACCTGCCGTCGCGCCAGAGCAACCTGCTGATGATCCTGGTGCTGCTGCCGTTCTGGACCTCGATCCTGGTGCGGGTCGCCGCGTGGATCGTGCTGCTGCAGTCGGGCGGCCTGATCAACAGCGCGCTGATGGCCATGGGCATCATCGACAAGCCGCTGGAACTGGTGTTCAACCGCACCGGGGTCTACATCTCGATGGTGCACATCCTGCTGCCGTTCATGATCCTGCCGATCTACAGCGTGATGAAGGGCATCTCGCCGACCTACATGCGCGCCGCGATTTCCCTCGGCTGCCATCCGTTCGCCAGCTTCTGGCGGGTGTACTTCCCGCAGACCTACGCCGGCGTCGGCGCCGGTTGCCTGCTGGTGTTCATCCTCGCCATCGGCTACTACATCACCCCGGCGCTGCTGGGCAGCCCGAACGATCAGATGGTCAGCTACTTCGTCGCGTTCTACACCAACACCAGCATCAACTGGGGCATGGCCACCGCGCTCGGCGGGCTCTTGCTCCTGGCCACCGTGGTGCTTTATCTGATCTACAGCTGGCTGGTGGGCGCAAGCCGCCTGCGCCTGGGTTAAGGGGAATACCGAGATGCTGAGTCCTTACATGTCGCCCGTCGAACGGGTGTGGTTCTACAGCCTGCGGATCCTCTGCGGCCTGATCCTGCTGTTCCTGATCCTGCCGGTGCTGGTGATCGTGCCGCTGTCGTTCAACTCGGGGAGTTTCCTGGTGTACCCGCTGCAGGGCTTCTCGCTGCAGTGGTACCACGATTTCTTCGCCTCGGCCGAATGGATGCGTTCGCTCAAGAACAGCATCATCGTCGCCCCGGCAGCGACCGTGCTGGCGATGGTGTTCGGCACCCTGGCGGCCATCGGCCTGACCCGCGGGGACTTCCCCGGCAAGTCGCTGGTGATGGCGCTGGTGATTTCGCCGATGGTGGTGCCGGTGGTGATCATCGGCGTGGCCAGCTACCTGTTCTTTGCGCCGCTGGGGCTGGGCAACAGCTTCTTCTCGCTGATCGTGGTGCATGCGGTGCTGGGGGTGCCGTTCGTGATCATCACCGTGTCCGCGACCCTGCAGGGCTTCAACCACAACCTGGTGCGCGCCGCCGCCAGCCTCGGCGCCTCGCCGCTGGTGACCTTCCGCCGGGTGACCTTGCCGTTGATTGCGCCGGGGGTGATCTCCGGGGCGCTGTTCGCCTTCGCGACGTCGTTCGACGAGGTGGTGGTGACCCTGTTCCTCGCCGGCCCCGAGCAGGCGACGCTGCCCCGGCAGATGTTCAGCGGCATCCGCGAAAACCTCAGCCCGACCATCGCCGCCGCCGCCACGCTGCTGATCGCCTTTTCGGTGATCCTGCTGCTGACCCTGGAATGGCTGCGCGGGCGCAGCGAGAAACTGCGTACCACCCAGGTCTGAGGCCGTCCCATCCACTGCGGGAGCCACTGTCTTGCGGCGCCTTCACCGGCGCCATCGCCAGCAGGCTGGCTCCCACAGGGATACTCGCTGGATACGGCATCCGCATTCAACGCAGCCAACATTGTGGGAGCCAGCCTGCTGGCGATGGCATCCGCGCGGTGGCCATTCATGCGCTGAATGGCAGACAACCCCGAATCCCCAGCTACGCTTGTGCTCAGCTCCCATACCTATAAGAGGCTGCGCACAATGAGTCTTTCCTCGTTCAAGATCGCTCACAAACTGATCACCGGCGCCGGGGCCATCGAGCAACTGGCGGCGGAACTGACGCGGCTGGATGTCGACAACCCGCTGATTGTCACCGACGCCGCGCTGGTCAAGTCCGGCACCGTGGAGCTGGCGCTGGCGCAGATGGGCGGGCGCGACTACGAGATCTTCGACCGGGTGCAGCCGGATCCGGAAACCGCCATCGTCGAGGACTGCATGCGCACCTACCGCGAGGGCGGGCACGACGGGCTGATCGGCCTGGGCGGCGGCAGCGCCATCGACATCGCCAAGAGCGTCGCGGCGTACGCCGGCTACCACGGGGCGCTGGAGGACCTGTTCGGCGTCGACCAGGTGCCGCGCAAGGGGCCGCCGCTGATCGCCATCCCGACCACCGCCGGCACCGGTTCGGAGGTCACCAACGTCGCGATCCTCTCGGACAAGGCCGCGCAGCTGAAAAAGGGCATCGTCAGCGACTACCTGTTGCCGGACGTGGCGCTGGTCAGCCCGCAGATGACCCTGACCTGCCCGCGCGGCGTCACCGCCGCCAGCGGCATCGATGCCCTGGTGCATGCCATCGAATCCTACCTGTCGGTCAATGCCTCGCCGATCACCGATTCCCTGGCCATCGGCGCGATCCGGCTGATCGCCAAGGCGTTGCCCAAGGCCTACGCCAACGGCGCCAACCTGCAGGCGCGGGAAGACATGGCCACCGCCAGCCTGATGGCCGGCATGGCGTTCGGCAATGCCGGGGTGGGCGCGGTGCATGCGCTGGCCTACCCGCTGGGCGGGCGCTTCAACGTCGCCCATGGCCTGAGCAATGCACTGCTGCTGACCCATGTCATGACCTGGAACAAGATGGCCTGCGTCGAGCGGATGCAGGATATCGCCGAAGCCATGGGGGTGAAGACCGCCGGCCTGAGCCTCAACGAAGCGGCGGACAAGGCCGTACAGGCCATGGCCGAGCTGTGCGCGGCGGTGGAGGTTCCGGCGGGGCTGCGCAGCGTCGGCGTCACGCAGGAGGCGATCCCGGCCATGGCCGTGGAGGCCGCCGGGATCGAGCGCCTGATGCGCAACAACCCGCGCCGGCTCAGCGCCGCCGACATCGAGAAGATCTACCGCGCAGCCTACTGAGGCGCGGCGGCCGTCCGTCATGGCACAACCCAATCATCGCGGTCACGGTGCGCGCGCCAAAGCATGAGGCTACAATGCGCGCCATCGTGATTTGGCTCAGAAAAGGTGCGTCATGCAGCCCTTCGTAATTGCTCCGTCGATTCTCTCCGCCGACTTCGCCCGCCTGGGCGAGGAAGTGGACAACGTCCTGGCCGCCGGCGCCGACTTCGTTCACTTCGATGTCATGGACAACCACTACGTGCCGAACCTGACCATCGGCCCGATGGTCTGCGCGGCGCTGCGCAAGTACGGCGTCACCGCACCGATCGACGCGCACCTGATGGTCAGCCCGGTGGACCGCATCGTCGGCGACTTCATCGAGGCCGGCGCCACCTACATCACCTTCCACCCTGAAGCCTCGCTGCACGTCGACCGTTCGCTGCAGCTGATCCGCGAAGGCGGCTGCAAGTCGGGCCTTGTGTTCAACCCGGCCACGCCGCTGGACGTGCTCAAGTACGTGATCGACAAGGTCGACATGGTGCTGCTGATGAGCGTCAACCCAGGCTTCGGCGGGCAGAAGTTCATTCCCGCCACCCTCGACAAGCTGCGCGAGGCGCGGGCGATCATCGACGCGTCGGGCCGCGACATCCGCCTGGAGATCGACGGCGGCGTCAACGTCAACAACATCCGTGAGATCGCCGCGGCCGGCGCCGACACCTTCGTGGCCGGCTCGGCGATCTTCAACGCGCCGGACTACAAGGAAGTCATCGACAAGATGCGTTCCGAACTGGCGTCGGCCCGTCCATGAGCGGTTTTGAGCAGCTGTTCCCGGGGCAACTGCCGCGGTTGGTGATGTTCGATCTGGATGGCACGCTGATCGATTCGGTTCCTGACCTGGCGGCCGCTGTGGACAACATGCTGCTCACCCTCGGCCGCGAGCCTGCTGGCCTTGAGGCGGTGCGCGAATGGGTCGGCAACGGCGCGCCGGTGCTGGTGCGCCGGGCGCTGGCCGGCGGTCTGGACCATTCGGCGGTGGACGACGCCGAGGCCGAGCGGGCGCTGGAGGTCTTCATGGAGGCCTACGGCGCCAGCCATGAGCTGACCGTGGTCTACCCCGGCGTGCGCGACACCCTCAAATGGCTGCACAAGCAGGGCGTGGCCATGGCCCTGATCACCAACAAGCCGGAGCGTTTCGTCGCGCCGCTGCTGGACCAGATGAAGATCGGCCGCTACTTCAAGTGGATCATCGGCGGCGACACCCTCCCGCAGAAGAAGCCGGACCCGGCGGCGCTGTTCTTCGTCATGAAGATGGCCGGCATCCCGGCCTCGCAGTCGCTGTTCGTCGGCGACTCGCGCAGCGATGTGCTGGCGGCGAATGCGGCGGGGGTCAAGTGCGTCGGCCTCACCTACGGTTACAACCACGGGCGGCCGATCGCCGAGGAGTCCCCGGCGCTGGTGATCGACGATTTGCGCACGCTAATTCCCGGTTGCCTGGATCCGGCCGCTGGGATAACGTTGCCCGACGCTTCTCAATCCCCTTCTGGAAACGCCATCGTGGTGGTCACCCGCAAACTCTGGATGAAAGTCATCAAGGCCCTGGCCCGTTGGCGTTGGCGCGCCTGACGTGACCCTGGCCGGCCCTGCCGGCGCGTTTGCACACCTGACCGATTTGCACCTCACACCACGAGGCACCCCATGATCCGCGAAGAATTCCTGCGCCTGGCCGCTGCCGGCTACAACCGCATCCCGCTGGCCTGCGAAACCCTGGCCGACTTCGACACGCCGCTGTCGATCTATCTGAAACTGGCCGACCAGCCCAACTCCTACCTGCTCGAATCGGTGCAGGGCGGCGAGAAGTGGGGCCGCTACTCGATCATCGGCCTGCCGTGCCGCACCGTGCTGCGGGTCCATGACCACCACGTGAGCGTCACCGTCGACGGCGTCGAGACCGAAAGCCACGACGTCGAGGATCCGCTGGCGTTCGTCGAGGCCTTCAAGGCCCGCTACAACGTGCCGACCATCGCCGGCCTGCCGCGCTTCAACGGCGGCCTGGTGGGCTACTTCGGCTACGACTGCGTGCGCTACGTGGAAAAACGGCTGGGCAAATGCCCGAACCCGGATCCGCTGGGTGTGCCGGACATCCTGCTGATGGTCTCCGACGCCGTGGTGGTGTTCGACAACCTCGCCGGCAAGATGCACGCCATCGTCCTGGCCGATCCGTCCCGGGCCGACGCCTATGAGCAGGGCCAGGCGCAACTGCAGGCCTTGCTGGAGAAACTCCGTCAGCCGATCACCCCGCGCCGGGGCCTGGATTTCGGCAAGCAACAGGCGGCCGAGCCGGTGTTCCGCTCCAGCTTCACTCAAAACGACTACGAAAAAGCCGTCGACACCATCAAGGAATACATCCTGGCCGGCGACTGCATGCAGGTCGTGCCGTCCCAGCGCATGTCGATCGACTTCAAGGCCGCGCCCATCGACCTGTACCGCGCGCTGCGCTGCTTCAACCCGACGCCGTACATGTACTTCTTCAACTTCGGCGACTTCCACGTGGTCGGCAGTTCGCCGGAAGTGCTGGTGCGGGTCGAGGACAACCTGATCACCGTGCGCCCGATCGCCGGCACCCGCCCGCGCGGGGCCACCGAAGAGGCGGATCTGGCGCTGGAAGAAGACCTGCTGTCGGACGACAAGGAAGTCGCCGAGCACCTGATGCTGATCGACCTGGGCCGCAACGACACCGGGCGCGTCTCGGAAGTCGGCTCGGTGAAGCTCACCGAGAAGATGGTCATCGAGCGCTATTCCAACGTGATGCATATCGTCTCCAACGTCACCGGCCAACTGAAGGAAGGCCTGACCGCGATGGACGCGCTGCGGGCGATCCTGCCGGCCGGCACCTTGTCCGGCGCGCCGAAGATCCGCGCGATGGAAATCATCGACGAGCTGGAACCGGTCAAGCGCGGCGTGTACGGCGGCGCGGTGGGTTATTTCGCCTGGAACGGCAACATGGACACCGCCATCGCGATCCGCACGGCGGTGATCAAGGACGGTGAACTGCATGTGCAGGCCGGCGGCGGCATCGTGGCCGACTCGGTGCCGGCGCTGGAATGGGAAGAGACCATCAACAAGCGCCGGGCGATGTTCCGTGCCGTGGCGTTGGCCGAGCAGACCCCGGACTGACATCGGGTCACCCTCGCCACAAAAAGAAAGCGGCGCCTGAAAAGGCGCCGCTTTTTTGTTGCCTGCCTGTCAGAAGTCCAGGCTCACCCCGACATTCACCCCTTGCTGGGTGAAGTCGTCGTCCTTGCGGATGTTGTAGCTGGCGCGCAGGGCGACTTCCTTGCTGAGGTTGTGGCTCACGCCCAGGTTCAGGCGGTTGAGGTTGGTCTGCGGCTTGTAGCCTTCGAGGGTGAAGCGGTTGTTCGGCAGGCTGTTGAGGTTGATGGTCAGGTCCTGGGCATCGTCGTTGTATTCGCGCTCATGGGCGAATTCGCCGAACACCTGGGTCTGTGCAGTGACCTGGTACTTGCCCTGGATGCCGAGGCCCAACCGGCGGGAGATGCGCGACTGGTCGTCGAAGGTCAGCGCCGTGGCGTCCGCGCCTTTTTCCGAGTAGCCATTCACCTGCGCCTTGCCGAAGTCGGCGCTGACGAACGGCGACAGGTGCCACGGACTGCTCGCCTCGGGCGCGATGTCGTAGCCCACGCGGCCGCCGATGGCCAGCACGTAGCCGTCGGTGTCGCCTTTCTCCCCGCGCTCGTTGACCCCCAGCTGGAACTTGCGCTTGAGGCTGTCGTAGTCCAGCCGGCCGGCGGTCATCGCCAGGTCGCCCCACCAGCGGTTCTGCTGGTACTGGGCGAACACGGTGCCCATGTAGGAATTGAGCTTGTAGTCCGAGTCGTTGTCGCCGGCCTCGAGCTTCTGGTGATAGAGCCCGGCCGCGACGCCGACGCGCCAGGCGTCGTCGAGGCGGTAGCTGGCGCCGATGTTCAGGTTGTAGCCGTTGCCGTCGGCGCTTGCCCCGGCGCTCTGGTCGTCGAAGTCCTGATGCTGGCCGCCGGCGGCCACGATGGCCCGCCATTGGCCCACGCCCTGCCAGTTCTCCCAGTCGGCCAGCCATTGGTTGCGCAGCTCGTCCTGGTGGGCGCGCAGCGAGCCCTGGGCCATTTCCGGCAGCAGGGTCAGTTCCCACGGCGCGGCCAGCAGCGAGTAGGCGTAATCGGCGATCAGGCGTTGCCCGGCCTCGGTCGGGTGCACCGAGTCGTTGAAGATCAGTTTGGTCGGATCCGGCGTGGCGCTGTTGATGCCGTACCGGGCG
The DNA here is from genome assembly GCF_002112565.1 of Pseudomonas sp. R25(2017). Lineage (NCBI taxonomy): Bacteria > Pseudomonadati > Pseudomonadota > Gammaproteobacteria > Pseudomonadales > Pseudomonadaceae > Pseudomonas > Pseudomonas sp. R25(2017). Next base: position 17,331 of record NZ_NEHZ01000023.1, on the reverse strand, counting down.
TTCTCGGTGCAGCCGCTGCCGCTGAAGCAGGTGGCGACCAGGTTCTGGTCGGTGGCCAGGCCGAACTGGGCCGGGTTGGCGAACACTTCGCCCAGCAGCAGCGGAATGTTCAGCGGAATGATGTTGGCGTTGACGCCTTGCAGCTGGCTGACCAGTTCGTTGTTGAACTGGGCGCTGAGCTGCGACGTGAAGGCTTGCAGCGGCGAGCCGTTGATGGCCGGGGTCAGGCCGATGTCCGGCAGCAGCCAGACCATGATGTAGCGGGCGCCGGCGCCTTGCAGGGTCTGCACGCTGTCGACCAGTCGGTCGGCGGCGGCGCTGGCCTGGGCGAGGCTGGTGACACGGCCCTGGAGGAAGTCGTTGCCGCCCCCCGTCAGGTAGTACAGCGCGTTCGGATCGGCGCGAAAACCGTTGGACGGCAGGTAGCCGGTGCGGGTGCGTTCGCCGGAGGCGGACGAGCTGGTGATCGAGTCCAGGATCTGGTCGGTGCGGTAACCGCCGACGGCCCAGTTGTTGCCGTCCGGCAGGCCTTGGTTGGCGCGCACCGCCGAGTCGGCGGAGGCGGTCTGGTCCGGCGTGAAACCCAGCCGTCCGCCGAGCAGTTGGGTGGCGTTGAGCGAATAGAATTCGCCGCTGCCGTCCCGGTAGGCGGGACCTGTGCGGTTGGTGAAGCGCTTGCCCGAGCCGGCCGGGCCGCCGCTGTCGGTGAACGTCCCCGCGTCGCTGAGGCTGTCGCCGAAGACGACGAAATTCGAGTAAGGGTTTGGGGCGGCGACCGCCTGGGCGCAGGCCATCGCGAGCAAGCATCCGGCCAGCGGTACGAACAACGTCTGTTTGATCATGAGCAAGTCCGTTTATTTATTGTTGTAGTGAACGAAACGACAGTACCAAAAACATCCGGCGTTTTGCCATCTGTCGCGAACACTCCCCGGGTTTGACGCGCTTTGTCCGATTTGGCCGCCGGCCGGCCCCGCCATCATATTGCACGCTCTGCCCAGCTAAGTTACTGTGCCGGAACGTATGAACGAGACCTTCCCCGTGTTGATCGTCAGCAAACTCCTGGATCAAGTCATCAAGGCGCACGCCCGCTGGCGTTGGCGCGCCTGAATCTTCTCTGCCGGCCCCGCCGGATCTGTACTGCTTTGCCTTCCTTGCCTGTCTGAACCGCCGCTGTGCCGACGCGATCCGCGCGTCCGACATCGTGCAGCGCCCTGCGGGCAAACCGTTCGAAGGCTGTCTCCAAGCCAGAATTCAAGAGGTTCGAAACGCCATGTTGCTGATGATCGACAACTACGACTCCTTTACCTACAACGTTGTGCAATACCTCGGCGAACTGGGGGCCGAGGTCAAGGTCGTGCGCAACGACGAACTGACCGTCGCCCAGATCGAAGCGCTCAACCCGGAGCGCATCGTGGTGTCCCCGGGCCCCTGCACCCCGACCGAAGCCGGCGTCTCCATCGAGGCGATCAAGCACTTCGCCGGCAAGCTGCCGATCCTCGGCGTCTGCCTCGGGCACCAGTCCATCGGCCAAGCCTTCGGCGGTGACGTGGTGCGTGCCCGCCAGGTGATGCACGGTAAGACTAGCCCGGTATTCCACGAGGACAAGGGCGTGTTCGCAGGCCTGAACCGGCCGTTGACCGTCACCCGCTATCATTCCTTGATCGTCAAGCGCGAGACCTTGCCCGACTGCCTGGAACTGACCGCCTGGACGCAGCACGAGGACGGCTCGGTGGACGAGATCATGGGCCTGCGCCACAAGACCCTGAACATCGAAGGCGTGCAGTTCCACCCGGAATCGATCCTGACCGAACAGGGCCATGAACTGTTCGCCAACTTCCTCAAACAGACCGGCGGCGTGCGCTAAGGACCTCTCATGAACATCAAGACAGCCCTGAGCCGCATCGTCGACCACCTCGACCTCAGCACCGATGAAATGCGCGATGTGATGCGCGAGATCATGACCGGCCAATGCACTGACGCGCAGATCGGCGCGTTCATGATGGCCATGCGCATGAAGAGCGAGAGCATCGACGAGATCGTCGGCGCGGTCTCGGTCATGCGCGAGCTGGCGGACAAGGTCGAACTCAAGACCCTCGACCGCGTGGTGGACGTGGTGGGCACCGGCGGCGACGGCGCCAACATCTTCAACGTCTCCACCGCCTCGTCGTTCGTCGTCGCGGCGGCCGGCTGCACCGTGGCCAAGCACGGCAACCGCGCGGTGTCGGGCAAGAGCGGCAGCGCCGACCTGCTGGAAGCCGCCGGCATCTACCTGAACCTGACCCCGACCCAAGTGGCCCGCTGCATCGACAACGTCGGCATCGGCTTCATGTTCGCCCAGACCCACCACAAAGCCATGAAGCATGCCGCCGGCCCGCGCCGCGACCTCGGCCTGCGTACCCTGTTCAACATGCTCGGCCCGCTTACGAATCCGGCCGGTGTGAAGCATCAGGTGGTGGGCGTGTTCACGCCGGCCTTGTGCCGGCCGCTGGCCGAAGTCTTGCAGCGCCTGGGCAGCAAGCATGTGCTGGTGGTGCATTCGAAGGACGGCCTGGACGAGTTCAGCCTTGCGGCGCCGACCTTCGTCGCCGAGCTGAAGGATGGCCAGATCAGCGAATACTGGGTCGAGCCGGAAGACCTGGGCATGAAGAGCCAGAGCCTGCACGGCCTGTCGGTCGAAGGCCCGGAAGCGTCGCTGGCGCTGATCCGCGATGCGCTGGGCAAGCGCAAGACCGAGAGCGGCCAGAAAGCCGCTGAAATGATTGTGCTCAACGCCGGTGCGGCGCTGTACGCCGCCGACCTGGCCAGCAGCCTGAAAGAGGGCGTGGCGCTTGCGCACGACGCCCTGCACACCGGCCTCGCTCGGGAGAAGCTCGAGGAGCTGGGCGCCTTTACCGCGGTATTCAAAGTGGAGAATGAGGGATGAGTGTACCGACGGTTCTGGAAAACATTCTGGCCCGCAAGTTTCAGGAAGTCGCCGAGCGCAGCGCCCGTGTGAGCCTGAGCGAGCTGGAAAGCCTGGCCAGGACGGCCGATGCACCCCGCGGATTTGCCGGCGCGCTGCTGGCGCAGGCCAAGAAGAAACAGCCGGCGGTGATTGCCGAGATCAAGAAGGCTTCGCCGAGCAAGGGCGTGATCCGGGAGAACTTCGTGCCCGCCGACATCGCCAAGAGCTACGAGAAGGGCGGGGCGACCTGCCTGTCGGTGCTGACCGACATCGACTACTTCCAGGGCGCCGACGCCTACCTGCAGCAGGCCCGCGCGGCCTGTGCGCTGCCGGTGATCCGCAAGGACTTCATGATCGATCCGTACCAGATCGTCGAAGCCCGGGCCCTGGGCGCCGACTGCGTGCTGCTGATCGTCTCCGCCCTGGATGACGTGAAGATGAAGGAGCTGGCGTCGGTCGCCAAGGACGTCGGCCTCGACGTGCTGGTGGAAGTCCACGACGGCGATGAGCTGGAGCGCGCGCTGAAGACCCTCGACACGCCGCTGGTGGGGATCAACAACCGCAACCTGCACACGTTCGATGTCAGCCTGGAAACCACCCTCGACCTGCTGCCGCGCATCCCGCGTGACCGCCTGGTGATCACTGAGAGCGGCATCCTCAACCGCGCCGACGTCGAACTGATGGAAATCAGCGACGTTTACGCGTTCCTGGTCGGCGAAGCGTTCATGCGTGCCGAAAGCCCGGGCACCGAGCTGCAGCGCCTGTTCTTCCCGGAACGCGGCGTTCCGGTGAGCGGTTCGACCCTCGACTGATTTTCCGTTCGTCCAGTCAAGCTTTTCGCGAGCAGGCTCGCTCCTACAGGTTTTGCGCTGTCCCTGTGGGAGCGGGCTTGCCCGCGAAGGCGGCATAAGATTCACCTCAGACCGCAAGTCCCATGGAAACCTTATGATCCCCACCTCCCTGACCATTGAATCCGGACTGCAAGCCGAACAGGACTTGCTGGCCTCCGTCTGCGCCGGCGATTCCGAATGCGGCCTGCTGTTCTGGCAGCCGAGCGACCGGGCGCTGGTCATGCCGCGCCGCCTCAACCGCCTGCCCGGTTTCGATCGGGCCTGCGAAGTGTCGGCCGCGGCCGGCTGGCCCGTGCTGCTGCGGGAAACCGGCGGCGAACCGGTGCCGCAGTCGGCCTCGACCGTCAACATCGCACTGGTGTACGCGCCGCCGCGCAGTGAGGGCGACCTGAACCGGATCGAGACCGGCTATCGGCGTTTGTGCGATCCGATATGCCAGCTGTTGGATGAGTTGGGTGGCATGTCTTCCCTGGGCGAGATCGACGGTGCGTTCTGCGACGGCCGGTTCAACGTCAACCTCGACGGACGCAAGATGGTCGGCACCGCCCAGCGCTGGCGCCAGAGTCAGGGCGGTCAGCGGCCGGTGGGGCTGGTGCACGGGGCGATGCTGATGGATGACGAACGTGAGTCGATGGTCGCGGCCGTCAACCGCTTCAACGAAGCCTGCGGGCTGGAGCAGCGGGTGCGTGCGCAAAGCCACATTGCGCTGCATGAGAAATTTCCGGATGCGCAGGCCTTGGCGCGGCTCGACGTGCTCTTGCGGGCAATGCTGGCGCAAATCTACGCTTGAGCCTGCGGGCTCAGCGTGTCCCGAAGACCACCATGGTCTTGCCTTTCACGTCCACCAGGTTGCGGTCCTCGAGATCCTTGAGCACCCGGCCGACCATCTCCCGCGAGCAGCCGACGATCCGCCCGATTTCCTGACGTGTCACCTTGATCTGCATACCGTCCGGGTGGGTCATCGCATCGGGCTGCTTGCACAGTTCCAGCAGGCAGCGGGCCACGCGGCCGGTCACGTCGAAGAACGCCAAGTCGCCGACCTTGCGTGTGGTGTTGCGCAGGCGTTGTGCGATTTGTCCGCTGAGCACGTAAAGAATGTCCGGATCCTGTTGCGACAGTTCGCGGAATTTCGCGTAGCTGATTTCCGCGACTTCGCATTCGACCTTGGCCCGCACCCAGGCGCTGCGCTCCTGTTCCTGGCCGGCCTGTTCGAACAGCCCCAGTTCGCCGAAGAAGTCCCCGGCGTTGAGGTAGGCGATGATCATCTCCCGGCCGTCGTCATCCTCGATCAGGATCGTCACCGAACCCTTGATGATGAAGTACAGCGTGTCGGAACGGTCGCCGGCGCAGATGATGTTGCTCTTGGCCGCATGGCGGCGGCGCTGGCAATGCATCAACAGCTTGTCGAGGTTCTTGATTTTGGGGGTGGGGGTAATACCAACCATGGTTGTATCCCGAAAAGACTGCACGGTTATGTTTGATTTTTTTATGAGGCGCCGAGAGCGGTCGTTGACAGGTCGACCGGGCGTCAGTGATTTGGCGCCAGCTTACCAGACACTTCCTTGAAGATTCGAGAATTTACCTACGTCATGGCCGTATCCGTCCTAGGAATGGCAGTCGCTGTCAAAGCGTAGCCCTGTGCTAAGCTGGCGGCCCTTTTTTCTACAGTGGAGTCTTGGCGATGAAGGCACGCATCCAATGGGCTGGCGAAGCCATGTTCCTCGGCGAATCCGGCAGCGGCCATGTCGTGGTCATGGACGGTCCGCCGGAGGCCGGTGGCCGCAACCTGGGTGTCCGCCCGATGGAGATGCTCTTGCTGGGCGTCGGCGGCTGCAGCAATTTCGACGTGGTCAGCATCCTGAAGAAGGCCCGCCAGGCCGTCGAGAGCTGCGAAGCGTTCCTGGACGCCGAACGCGCGACCGAAGACCCGAAGGTCTTCACCAAGATCCACATGCATTTCGTGGTCAAGGGCCGCGGCCTGAAGGAAGCCCAGGTCAAGCGCGCCATCGAGCTGTCCGCCGAGAAGTACTGCTCGGCCTCGATCATGCTGGGCGCGGCCGGTGTGGCCATCACCCACGACTACGAGATCGTCGAGCTCGGCTGAGCCGACATTCAACTATCATAAAAGCAGTGCAGACTCTGGCGATCCCCCGCCGACGTCTGCATAATGCGCCACTTTTTTCAGGGCTGTGACCGGTCTGCCGATGGGTCATCCGCCTGAACAGATAACCAAAATCGCCATCGCGAAGAGGTGTTAACCGTCCTACGCAGGTGCGTCGTTCGCACTTGACGGGCATGCTTGATCACGCGGCCGTGCCGCATACATAGAGAGTTTTCAACGGTGAAAAGCAAACTCAAGCTCCACGGGTTCAATAACCTGACAAAGACCTTGAGCTTCAACATCTATGACATCTGCTACGCGGAAACCCCGCAAGACCAGCAGGCCTACGTCGAGTACATCAACAAAGAGTACAACGCGAAGCGCCTGACGCAGATCCTCACGGAAGTTGTCGATATCATTGGTGCCAACATCCTGAACATCGCCAGTCAGGACTACGAGCCACAAGGCGCCAGCGTCACGATCCTGATCTCCGAAGAGCCGGTGACCCCGACCGAGAGTCAGATCGAAGAGTCTCCGGGCCCGCTGCCCGAGATCATCCTCGCCCACCTCGACAAGAGCCACATCACGGTGCACACCTATCCGGAAATCCATCCGGACGACGGTATCGCGACGTTCCGTGTGGACATCGACGTGTCGACCTGCGGCGTGATTTCACCGCTCAAAGCGCTCAACTTCCTGATTCACCAGTTCGATTCGGACATCGTGACCGTGGATTACCGTGTGCGCGGCTTCACCCGTGACGTCGAAGGCAACAAGCACTTTATCGACCACGAGATCAACTCGATCCAGAACTATCTCTCCGAAGACACCCGCGACGCGTACCAGATGACCGACGTGAACGTGTACCAGGAAAACCTGTTCCACACCAAAATGCTGCTGAAGAACTTCGAACTGGACAACTACCTGTTCGGCGACGCCACCAGCAACCTGTCGGCCGAGCAGCGTGCCCAGGTGACCGAGCGTGTGAAACACGAAATGCTGGAGATCTTCTACGCCCGCAACATGCCGAGCTGAGATCCCCGAGCACAAAAAAAGGCGACTGCCCCGGGGCAGTCGCCTTTTTTATTGTGTGGGAGCGTTCAGATCCGGTAGGTGCTCTTGGTCATCACCTTCGCCAGCAGGCTCATCCCGAACTTCACCGGCGCCGGGAAGCGGAACCCGCCGGCCTGCAGCGCGCTTTCGGCATGGTGTTCCTCATCGACGCGCATCTGCTCCAGGATCGCCCGGGACTTTTCGTCCTCGGCAGGCAGTTGCTCCAGGTGCTCGTTCAAGTGCTTGCACACCTGATGTTCGGTCGCCGCGACGAATCCGAGGCTGACCTTGTCGCTGATCAGTCCGGCCACGGCGCCGATGCCGAACGACATGCCGTAGAACAAGGGGTTGAGCACGCTGGTGTGGCTGCCCAGCTGATGGATACGTTGTTCGCACCACACCAGGTGGTCGATCTCTTCTTCGGCGGCATGCTCCATCGCTTCGCGCACCTGCGGCAGCTTGGCGGTGAGCGCCTGGCCCTGGTACAGCGCCTGGGCGCAGACCTCGCCGGTGTGGTTGATGCGCATCAGGCCGGCGACATGGCGGGTGTCTTCGTCGCTCATCTGCGCATCGGGCTGCACGATGGCCGGCGACGGGCGATGCGGCTGGCCGCTGAACGGCAGCAAGGTGCGCATGGCGGCATCGGCTTGCAGCAGAAGACGGTCAATGGGCGAGTAGTGACGTTGGGTAGTCATGCTGACCTCCGGGGGGAATCTCGGCGGCCAGTTTAACCGAATCGGCCCGAGAAGGATTGCGCTGGGTCATCGTGACTCAGAGGGGATGGAGACTTCGGCGGGAGCGGGCAAGCCCCCTCCCGCGGAAAGACTCAGCCCGGCGGCCAGTTCATCTGACGCTGACCGAGCACATGCATATGAATGTGGTAGACGGTCTGTCCGCCCTTTTCATTGCAGTTCATCACCACCCGGAAGCCTTCCTCGCAACCCAGCTCCAGCGCCAGGCGCTGGGCGGTGAACAGGATGTGCCCGGCCAGTGCCTTGTCGTCTTCAGTCAGGTCGTTGAGGGTGCGCACCGGCTTTTTCGGGATCACCAGAAAATGCACGGGCGCCTGCGGGGCGATGTCGTGGAAGGCCAGGACCTGGTCGTCCTCGTAGATGATCTTCGCCGGGATCTCCCGGTTGATGATCTTGGTGAACAGAGTATCCACAGCTGTTTTCTCCGTTGTGTGGGGCGGGTCGAGTGTACCCATGCGGGTTCACCGCGCCCAGCCGATTGCCTGCCGGCCTTTCAGCGCGGGCAGTAAGCCTTGTTGACCATGCCGGTGACGGTGCGGTTGAGCCAGCGCGAGCCCAGGCGCGGCAGGAAGGCGAACCAGCGGTTCATCCGGCCGGGGATGATGATCGCGCGGTTTTTCTCCAGGGCGCGCACGGTGTACAGCGCGACCTCTTCCGGGCTCATCAGCAGTCGGCTGTCGTTGAGCTTTCCGTCGTTCAGTTGGGCGGTGCGGAAGAACGCCGTACGGGTCGGCCCCGGGCAGAGCACCGAGACCTTCACCGCGCACTTCTTCAGCTCGACCCGCAGTGCTTCGGAGAAGTGCAGCACATACGCCTTGCTGGCGTAGTAGGTGCTCATCCACGGGCCGGGGTTGAACGCCGCGACCGAGGCGACGTTGAGGATCTGCCCGCCGCCCTGCAGCGCCATGCTGTTACCGATGGCGTGGCAGAGGCGGGTGAGGGCGAGGATGTTCACCTCGATCAGGTCCTGCTCGGTCATCCAGTCCTGGGCCAGGAACGGCCCGCAGGTGCCGATGCCGGCGCAGTTCACCAGCAGATCGATCTGCCGGTCGCCTTCTTCCAGTTCCAGCAGGAAGCCGGACAGGCGCAAGGGTTCGCCCAGATCGCAGGCGCGGAACAGCACCTCGACGCCGAAGCGCTGGGTCAGTTCGATCGCAATGCTTTCCAGCTGATCACGCTGTCGGGCCACCAGGATCAGGCTGCGGCCGCGGCGGGCAAGGGCTTCGGCCATGGCCAGGCCGATGCCGCTGGAGGCGCCGGTGATCAGAGCGTAACGGGTCATGCAGTTCTCCATCGCAACAGCTCCGGCCGGCGACGCAGGTGTCGCGGGCCGGAGCGCTGTTCATTCTTTGCCAGAGTCTACAGGGGGCGGGGCCGCTTCGGCTGCTTCGTCCTCGGAAATCGTTGCCGGTTCGGCCACGGAGTCGATCTCGTCGGTGGTCACCGAGCCGCTTTCGTAGCTGCTTTCCAGGCTGGTTTCGTACTCCTCCTGGATCGCCGAAATACCGCCGACCATCGCGCCCGCGAAGATGAGCCCGACGAACACGATCCACAGCGAGCACAGCACCTTGACCGCCGTGGTGTTGGGCGGTGGCGGCGGGCCATAGCGGTTGGCGCCGTCGTTGCCCGGCATGACCATCATCACCAGCGGAAAAATGCTGCCCACGAACGGCACGAGGTTCAGCAGCCAGAGCCAGCCGGACCAGCCGATGTCATGCAGGCGCTGCACGCTGAACAGGATGCTGACGAGGCTGAAGGCCAGGAACAGAAAGAACGCGACGATGCCGCCGATGATCAGCCCGGTGGTGGAGTCCGTGCTGACCAGGCCCAGCCCGATGAACGCAAAGATGCCGATGATCGGCAGGGTCACCAGGCTCAACACCATCGTCCAGGCCAGGAAACGCAGGCGGCCGATCCGGCCTTCGACACTGAACGGCTTGAGGGTGGCGAACTCGGGGAGGTGGTCGCCGACGTCGGCCCGGGGCGGGGCGTAGGGCGAATCCGGTTCCGCCTGAGCGGGCGCCTGTTCGTGCACGTCCGCCAGGTTCAGTTCGACCGTGGTTTCGGGCTCGATCCGGGCTTCGATGCCGGTCTTGCCCAGTGCCTGCAGGTAAACCTGCGCATCGCTGTGGGACAGGTCGCGCTTGAGTGCGACGGTGCGCCCGTTGAACAGCCGCTCGATGGCGGCGACATCGCTCTTGAAAAGATCCGCCAGGTTGAGCTTGGCGGTGGTGATGTCGACTCCGGGCTGCAGAGCGCCGTCGAACACGATCTTGTAACGGGTTTCGCTCATGGCCGGGCATCCTTGTCGCGAGATGGATTGAAGTGGGGTGTCGCAGTCGGTGAGTGTAAGGCCGGCCGCGGATCGGCTGGCCTTTTTCTCAGCGTGGCCAGCGGTTCGGCAACTGCGCCGCGTGCGCCAGTGCCTGGCGATACTCGCTGTCCAGGCGGGCCACCAGTTGCTCCACGCTCGGCAGATCCTTGATTCCGCCTACGCCCTGGCCCGCCGACCAGACGGTTTTCCAGGCCTTGGCCTCATCGCTGAGGGGCTTGAGCTTTTCGCCGAAGTTCACGTCGCCCTTGCCCTGCAGGGCCGCCATGTCGAAGCCGGCGGCCTCCAGGCTCTGGCGCATGAAGCTGGCCGGTACGCCCGACACGGCAGGAGTATGGATGATGTCCGCCGCTTTGGCAGTCAGCAGCATGTCCTTGTATGCGTCAGGCGCATGACTTTCGGTGGTGCCGATAAATCGGGTGCCGAAGTAGGCCAAATCCGCGCCCAGCACTTGGGCAGCAAGAATCTCATGCCCGTGGTTCAGGCATCCTGCGAGCAGCAGGGTTTTGTCGAAGAACTGACGGATCTCCGCGATCAGCGAGAACGGGCTCCAGGTGCCGGCATGGCCGCCGGCGCCCGCCGCTACGGCGATCAGGCCGTCGACGCCGGCCTCGGCGGCTTTCTCCGCGTGGCGGCGGGTGGTCACATCGTGGAACACCAGGCCGCCGTAGCTGTGGACGGCATCGACCACTTCCTTGACCGCGCCCAGGCTGGTGATGACGATCGGCACCCGGTGTTCGACGCAGATGTTCAGATCCGCCTGCAGCCTAGGGTTGGTGGGGTGGACGATCAGGTTCACCGCATACGGCGCCGGGTTTTCCATGAGCGCCAGACCCGCCTCGATCTGTTCCAGCCAGGCCTTGAAACCGCTGCTTTCGCGCTGGTTCAGCGCGGGGAAGCTGCCGACCACGCCATTGCGGCAACAGGCGAGCACCAGATCCGGGTTGGAAATCAGGAACATCGGCGCGGCCACGACGGGCAGGCGCAGGCGTTGGTCGAGCAAAGCGGGCAGCGACATGGGACATCCCCCGATGAGTTGTGCTTATGAAGGTTAAAACGGCCGAACCACGACCAGAATTACAATAACAAGCAGTATCAGAACTGGCACTTCATTGAACCAGCGATAAAAGACATGGCTGCGGGTGTTTTCGCCACGGGCGAAACGTTTGACGTACGCGCCGCACACATGGTGATAGCCGATCAGGAGCGCGACCAGCGTGAGCTTGGCGTGCATCCACCCGCCTTGGGTGAAGTAGGCACTCGGGTTGAGGCTGATCAGCCAGCCGCCGAAGATCAGCACGGCGATCATCGAAGGCCCCATGATGCCGCGGTACAGCTTGCGCTCCATGACGCTGAACCGTTCCTTGCTGACGGCGTCCTCGCTTTGCGCGTGATAGACGAACAGCCGCGGCAGGTAAAACAGCCCGGCAAACCAGCAGACCACGCTGACGATATGAAACGCTTTGAGCCACAGATAGAGCATTGGATTGATTCCCAGGTTCACGGTAGCCGGATAGTAGAGGCTCGGGCGGCCGCACGTCACCTTGACGGTTGTCGCAGGGGCGCGCGGCCCCTATCATCGACGGCTTTCCAGTGGGTTCGTTGAGGGCAGGTTCATGGTCAAGGTCGGTATCGTCGGCGGCACGGGTTACACGGGTGTCGAACTGTTGCGTCTGCTGGCGCAGCATCCGCAGGCAGAGGTGGTGGTCATCACTTCCCGATCCGAGGCCGGCATGGCCGTCGCCGACATGTACCCGAACCTGCGCGGCCATTACGACGGTCTGGCGTTCAGCGTTCCGGACATCAAGACCCTGGGCGCCTGCGATGTGGTGTTCTTCGCCACGCCCCACGGTGTCGCCCACGCCTTGGCGGGTGAACTGCTGGCCGCCGGCACCAAGGTCATCGACCTGTCGGCGGACTTCCGCCTGCAGGACGCCGACGAGTGGGCCAAGTGGTACGGCCAGCCGCACGGCGCGCCGGAACTGTTGGACGAGGCAGTCTACGGTCTGCCGGAAGTCAATCGTGAGCAGATCCGCAAGGCGCGCCTGATCGCGGTGCCGGGTTGCTACCCGACCGCCACGCAGCTGGGGTTCCTGCCTTTGCTCGAGGCCGGCCTTGCCGATGCCTCGCACCTGATCGCCGACTGCAAGTCGGGCATCAGCGGTGCCGGTCGTGGTGCCTCTGTAGGATCGCTGTACTCCGAGACGTCGGAAAGCTTCAAGGCTTATGCGGTGAAAGGTCACCGTCACTTGCCGGAAATCCGCCAGGGGCTGCGCCGTGCGGCGGGCAAGGACGTCGGCCTGACGTTCGTTCCGCACCTGACGCCGATGATCCGTGGCATTCACTCGACGCTGTACGCAACCGTGACCGACCGTTCGGTGGATCTCCAGGCGCTGTTCGAGAAGCGTTACGCCAATGAACCGTTCGTCGACGTCATGCCGGCCGGCAGCCACCCGGAGACCCGCAGCGTGCGCGGCGCCAACGTGTGCCGGATCGCCGTGCACCGTCCGCAGGACGGCGACCTGGTAGTGGTGCTGTCGGTCATCGACAACCTGGTCAAGGGCGCGTCGGGCCAGGCGGTGCAGAACCTCAACATTCTGTTCGGCCTGGATGAGCGCATGGGTCTGTCCCATGCCGGCATGCTGCCGTAACACGTCCTTGCGAACAGCGAAAAGGCCCGGAACACGGGCCTTTTCGCATTCGGGCCAGTGAAAGGCTTTATTGATATACCGTAACAATAGTTGACCGATTTTCTAGGACAAGCGGATAATGCGCGTCATCACGCAATATGACGGCTTAGCGCCGGGAGATAGTCAGCATGAGCGTCGAATCCTTCACCCCCACGGCTTTGCAATTCACCCAGGGTGCCGCGCACAAGGTGAAGAGCCTGGTCGATGAAGAGGGGAATGATCGCTTGAAGCTGCGCGTATTCGTTACGGGCGGCGGTTGTTCAGGTTTTCAGTACGGCTTCACCTTCGATGAGGATGTGGCCGAAGACGACACCATCGTCGAGCGCGAAGGGGTCAGCCTGGTGGTCGACCCGATGAGCTTCCAGTACCTGGCCGGTGCCGAGGTGGATTACCAGGAAGGTCTTGAGGGCTCGCGGTTCGTGATCAAGAATCCGAACGCCACCACCACCTGCGGATGCGGCTCTTCGTTCTCGATCTGAATTTTTCTTGCGCAAACAGCAAAACGCCGCAGTTCCTCACGGAGCTGCGGCGTTCTGCTGTTTGCGGTTCGGTCAGTTGGGGTAGATCGCGCCAAGCACGCGTAAGCCTCGGGCGCCGGTGACGCTCGGGCGATTGGCCGTGATGCCTTCGAGACAGCAATGCGCCAGCCAGGCAAACGCCATGGCCTCCACCCAGTCGGGGTCGACCCCGTGGGTCGCTGTGCTGGCAACGGTGGTGTCCGGCAGCCGCTCGGCCAGGCGCTTCATCAGTGTGGCGTTATGGGCGCCGCCGCCGCAGACCAGAAGCTCCCGCGTCTCGGTTTGAGCCGCCTGCAGGGACTGGACGATGGTATGCGCCGTCAGTTCCAGCAGCGTCGCCTGGACATCCTCTGGCGCAACCTGCGGCAGGCGTGACAGGTGTCGCTCCAGCCAAGGCAGGTTGAATACCTCGCGCCCCGTGCTTTTCGGGCCCTGAGTGGCGAAGAACGGGTCGCTCAGCAACGCTTCCAGCAGGGTCGGATCTATGCTGCCGCTGGCCGCCCACTCGCCGTTGCGGTCATAGTTTTCGCCGCGCTGCCGGTGGATCCAGGCGTCCATCAGCACATTCCCAGGGCCGCAGTCGAAACCGGCTACAGGTGCGTTCGGCTCAATCAGGCTCAGATTGCTGAAACCGCCGACATTCAGAACGGCGCGATTGCCGTTACGCTCCTCAAACAACGCTTCATGGAAGGCCGGAACCAAAGGCGCGCCTTGGCCGCCGGCGGCCACATCGCGGCTGCGGAAGTCGCTGACCACCGTGATGCCGGTCAGCTCGGTCAGCAGGGCGGGATTGCCGATCTGCACCGTAAAGCCACGCGCCGGTTCATGGCGGATGGTCTGGCCGTGGCTGCCGATTGCGCGGATGTCGTCGGCGCTGAGCCGCTGCTGTTCGAGAAGGGTGTGAATGCCTTGCGCTGCGAGCGTCACCCAGTGCTGCTGGGCAATGGCCGAGCGGGCGATCTCATCGGGGCCGCTGGCGCACAAGCCAAGCAGCTCGGCGCGCAGGGATTCAGGCATGGGGAGGTAGTGCGTGGCGATCAGGCGGATCGCCGAGGTCTGTTCGATCAGGGCGATGTCCAGACCGTCGAGGCTGGTTCCGGACATCACGCCGATGTAAAGGGCCATGGCTTAACGCTTGCTCGAGGCCAGCAAGGTGGCCTTCTCTTGATCCATGCGCGCCATCAGCGGCTGGCTCTGCGCGAGGAAGCGGGCGCGTTCGGACTTGGCGATCGGGTCGGCCATCGGCAGCTTCTGGCCCAGCGGGTCGACGTGAACGCCGTTGACCTGGAACTCGTAGTGCAGGTGCGGGCCGGTGGACAGGCCGGTCGTGCCGATGTAGCCGATCACTTGGCCTTGCTTGACGGTTCCGCCGGTCTTCACGCCCTTGGCGAAGCCCTGCATGTGGCCGTACAGCGTGCGGTAGGTGTTGCCGTGCTGGATGATCACGGTGTTGCCGTAGCCGCCGCGGCGACCGGCCAGCAGCACCTTGCCGTCGCCGGCTGCCTTGATCGGCGTGCCGCGGGGGGCCGCGTAGTCGACGCCTTTGTGGGCGCGGATCTTGTTGAGGATCGGATGCTTGCGGCCCATGGAGAATTTCGAGCTGATGCGGGCGAAGTCGACCGGCGTGCGGATGAACGCCTTGCGCATGCTGTTGCCGTCAGCGGTGTAGTAGCTGCTGTTGCCTTGCTTGTTGGTGTAGCGCACGGCGGTGTAGGTCTTGCCGCGGTTGGTGAAGCGTGCCGAAAGGATGGGGCCGTTGCCCACGGCTTTGCCGTTGACCACTTTCTGCTCGTAGATCACGTCGAATTCGTCGCCCTGACGGATGTCCTGGGCAAAGTCGACGTCGTAGCCGAATACGCTGGCCATGTCCATGGTCAGGCTGTGGGACAGACCGGCGCGGGCGGCGGACTGCGACAGGGAGCTGTTGATCACGCCGTGGACGTAAGCGGTGCGGACGGTCGGCTTGGCGGTGACGCGGTTGAACGCGAAACCTTTGTCGTTGCGGGTCAGGGTGATGGTTTCAACATCGCTGACCTTGCTGTGCAGGTTGACCAGCTGGCCTTCGGGGTTCAGTTCGAATTCAAGCTTCTGGCCATGCTTGAGCTGGCTGAATTGCTTGGCTTGCTTGTCGCTGGCCAGCACTTCGTGCACGGCGGCGGCCGGAAGGCCGACCTTTTCGAAGAGGGTGGAAAGCGTATCGCCTTTGGCGACGACCACTTCCCTGTGGCCCGGGGCCTTCTTTGCTTCGGCCGGCGCGGCAGGGGCGGCGGGCGCCTGGGCGGTTTCCGGAGCCGTTTCGTCGCTGTTTTCAATCTGTGCGAAAGGGGAAGTGACGGGCTCGCTTGTGGCTTGGACGGCGTCGGCGGCGTCTTGATCCTGTGTCAGTTGTTCAGCAGGACTTTCCAGTTCAAGGCTCAAGGTTGTCTTTTTGGCTTCAACATCGCTGGAAGGGAATACCAGCAGGGCCAGGCTGAGGAGAGCGGCGATTCCACTTGCGGCCAGCAGGTGGGTTTTCGGGTAAAGCGGCGGCGCTTTAGACGATTCTGTGGTCATAAAGGACTTTTGACTTTGAAAAAGATGAATTGGAAAAGATGAATGACATGATGAAGATGAAATAACTGTATAAAATATAACCAAATCATCTCTGAAGCAAGTCTGCGGGCGACGTGCCTGCGGATTGGCGTCCGCGCGCCGGGCAAACCTTGTATTTGGTGCGCGATCTTGTATGGTTGGTTCCCTTTGAATCTGAGCCTTGCGGGTCTGTTATGAAGTCGGTTGAAGAGCAGCTAGCGCTGATTAAACGTGGTGCGGAAGAACTGTTGGTCGAGTCCGAGCTGATCGAAAAGCTCAAGCGTGGCCAGCCGCTGCGTATTAAGGCCGGCTTCGATCCGACTGCGCCGGATCTGCACTTGGGGCACACCGTGCTTATTAATAAGCTGCGCCAGTTCCAGGAGCTGGGGCATCAGGTGATCTTTCTGATCGGCGACTTCACCGGCATGATCGGCGATCCGAGCGGCAAGAGCGCGACCCGTCCGCCGCTGACCCGTGAGCAAGTGCTGGAGAACGCCGAGACCTACAAGAGTCAGGTGTTCAAGATTCTGGATCCGGCGAAGACCGAAGTCGCCTTCAACTCCACCTGGATGGATCAGATGGGGCCGGCGGACTTCATTCGCCTGACTTCGCAGTACACGGTTGCCCGCATGCTCGAGCGCGACGACTTCGACAAGCGCTATACCACCAATCAGCCGATCGCCATTCATGAGTTCCTCTATCCGCTCGTTCAGGGCTACGACTCGGTCGCATTGCGTGCCGATGTCGAACTGGGCGGTACCGACCAGAAATTCAACTTGTTGATGGGGCGTGAGCTGCAGCGTGGCTACGGTCAGGAGGCTCAGTGCATTCTGACCATGCCGTTGCTCGAGGGGCTGGACGGCGTCAAGAAGATGTCCAAGTCGCTGGGCAACTACGTCGGTATCCAGGAGGCTCCAGGTGTCATGTACGGCAAGCTGGTTTCCATTCCCGATACGTTGATGTGGCGTTATTTCGAACTGCTCAGCTTCCGCTCGATGGACGAGATCGATGCCTTGCGTGCGGATGTCGAGGCGGGTGCCAATCCGCGTGACATCAAGATCAAGCTGGCAGAAGAGATTGTCGCTCGCTTCCATGGTGAAGAGGCCGCGGCCAATGCGCATCGTGCCGCAGGCAACCGCATGAAGGATGGCGAGCTGCCGGAGGATTTGCCGGAGATCCAGCTGACCGCTGCTGAGGACATGCCGATCGCGGCGGTGCTTAATAAGGCAGGCTTGGTGAAGAACTCGGCAGTTGCGCGCGACTTGCTGGGTTCTGGCGGTGTGCGTGTCGATGGTGAGGTGGTCGATCGTTCCTTCATGTATGTGCTGGGTGCGACCCATGTCTGCCAGGCTGGCAAGAAGGCGTTTGCGCGTATTACGCTGAAATCTGAATAAGATTGAAACAAAGGGTTGACGGCGAGTTTTAGTTCTCTATAATTCGCCCCACTTCCGGCGCAGTCGAAACGGAAAACTCCTTGAGATTCAACGAGTTACGAAGTTTTAGGCAGCGGATCGCTTCA